>NZ_JBCNYA010000001.1:0-221628 GCF_049727805.1 Frateuria sp. YIM B11624 | reverse complement strand
GGCCGTTTCTTTTGGTTACTTTTCTTTACTCCGGGCATCCTGCCCTCCGCCCTTCGGGCCAGCTTCGCTGTTCGCCCGCGCTCCCGGCGCGGGCGTGGGCCAGCAAAGAAAAGTGACCCGAGCGCCGACAGGCGATCGGAAGCCCGCCGCAGGCGAGCCCAGTCGCGGAGGCTCCCCGCAAGAGCGACAGACAACGCACCACCCCAACGGGCATCCCCGCGAGCCCCGGCCCCTCACCCAACCCTCTCCCCGGAGGGGAGAGGGCTTCGGATCGCGGCGGCTTTGACGAATGCCGCGGCGGCGGAATGTCCGTTCGCCCCGAGCCTGACTAAGCGAAACCAACGGGGCCCACCATGAGCACACCGACACCCGGCCCGCCACGTGCCCTGGCGCGCCTGCAACTGCATGCCAGCTTCACTCTCGACGATGCCGCCGACCAGGTCGACTACTACGCCAACCTCGGCGTGAGCCACCTCTACGCCTCGCCGCTGTTCGCCGCGCGGCCCGGCTCCCGCCACGGCTACGACGTGATCGACTACCACCGCATCAACCCCGAACTCGGCGGCGAACCGGCGCTGCGACGCCTGGTCGAGCGCCTACGCACGCATGGCATGGGGCTGGTGCTCGACATCGTGCCGAACCACATGTTCGCCGGTCCCGGCAACGCGTGGTGGACCGACGTCCTGCGCCACGGCCGCGCCAGTCACTACGCCGGCTACTTCGACATCGACTGGAGAAGTCCCGATCCGCTCGTGCGCGGCCACGTGCTGCTGCCCATCCTCGGCAAGCCCTACGCGCAGGCGTTGCGCGACGGCGACGTGCGGCTGGTGCGGGAAGCTCGGGATTACGCTCTGCGGGTGCACGACGTCCCGCTGCCGCTCGCGCCGTCCACGATCGAATCGCTGGGCGGGGCAGGGGATCCGTCCGCCGTGCTGGCCGCGCACGACGCCACCCGTGAATCCGGCTTCAGCGCGCTGCATGCGCTGCTGGAGCAGCAGCACTACCGCCTGGCGCTGTGGAAACTCGCCAACGATACGGTCGACTACCGCCGCTTCTTCGACATCAACGAACTGGCCGGCCTGCGCATGGACCGCACGCGCGTGTTCGAAGACAGCCATGTGCTGGTCTTCCGGCTCTACGCCGAGGGCCTGATCGATGGCGTGCGCATTGACCACGTCGACGGCCTGGCCGATCCCCACCGCTACTGCCGCCAATTGCGCCATCGCCTGCGCCGCCTGCAGCGCCAGCGTCCCGCCGGCGCGCCGCGCGGCCCGGCCTACGTCGTGGTGGAGAAGATCTTGGCCGAAGGCGAGCGCCTGCGCCCGGCCTGGCGCATGGACGGCACCACCGGCTACGAGTTCATGGACCAGGTCGGCGCCTTGCTGCACGAAGGCGCCGGCGAAGGGATGCTGACGGAACTGTGGCAGGCGGTCAGCGGCGAGCGCGCGGATTTCGCCACGGTGGCGCGCGTGGCGCGCCGGCAGATCCTGGTCGACAGCTTCGAGGCCGAGCTCGATCGCACGGCACGCGCGCTGTTCGACGCCGCGCGTGCCGACGTCGCCACCCGCGACGTGAGCCTGCCGGCGATCCGTCGCGTGCTGGTCGAGCTGCTGGTGCATTTCCCGGTGTACCGCACCTACGCCGGCGGCCTGGGCCGCGACGCGGTCGACGAGGCGGTGTTCCAGCAGGCCTACGCACGGGCGCGCCGCCATGTGCGCATCGAGGACCGCGAACTGCTCGCCGACGTGGCCGCCTGGCTCGGCGGCCAGGCGCCACGCGGCCTGCCGCCGGGCCGCGTGCGGCAGGCACGCGAGCGGGCGATGCGGATCTTCCAGCAGGCCACCTCGCCGATGGCCGCCAAGGCGGTGGAGGACACCGCCTGCTATCGCTATGGACGGCTGCTGTCGCGCAACGAGGTCGGCGCCGATCCCGGCCACCTGGCGCTCGACATTCCAAGCTTCCACGCGCTGTGCGAAGAGCGCGCGCGCGAATACCCGCACAACCTGCTGGCCACCGCCACCCACGACCACAAGCGCGGCGAGGACGCACGCGCCCGCCTGGCGGTGCTCTCGCAGGCGGCCGTGGCACCGCACTGGGCCGGCACGGTCGGGCAGTGGCGCACGCGCAACGCATCCCTGCGCCTGTCGGTCGATGACGCGCCCGCGCCTTCCGCGGCGGACGAGTACATGCTTTACCAGACGCTGGTTGGCGCCTGGCCGTTGCAGCTCGCGCCGGACGACGCGCGCGTCCTGGACGCCTTCCTCGAACGCGTCGCGCAATGGCAACGCAAGGCGCTGCGCGAGGCCAAGCGCCGCTCGCGCTGGAGCCGCCCGAACGAGCCCTACGAGGAGGCCTGCGAACGATTCCTCGCCACGCTGCTCGCACCCGGCAACGACTTCGCCACCGGGCTGCACGCCTTCGTGCAGCGCATCGCCGCCGCCGGGGCCGCCAACGGTCTGCTGCAGGCGACGCTGCGCCTGGCCTCGCCGGGCGTGCCCGACACGTACCAGGGCACCGAGTTCTGGGACTTCAGCCTGGTCGATCCGGACAACCGGCGGCCGGTCGACTTCGATGCGCGGCGCGCTTCGCTCGCGGCCGAAACATCCTGGGACGCACTGCTGCAAGACTGGCGTCGCGGCCCGCTCAAGCAGCGCGTCCTGCGCGAGCTGCTGCAACTGCGCATGCGCCGCCCGGCACTGTTCGCGCGGGGCGCCTACCGACCGCTCGCGGTCGAGGCCGAAGGCCAGCCATGCGAGCGCCTGCTCGCCTTCGAGCGGCGGCTCGACGGCGAGTCGGTGGTCGTGCTGGCCGCCCGCCACCACGCCAGCGTGCTGCTCGACGCCGCGGTGCCCCGCTGGGACGCGCAGGCTACGGTCACGCTGGCAGGGCGCTGCCGCGTACATGGCATGGCGGCGGGCCGCTACCGCAACGTGCTGGGCGGACAGGAGCAGGCCGTGAACGAAGCGATCGACCCGCGGGACTGGCTGTCGCCGCTGCCGATCGCCGTGCTCGAGCGGATCTGAGCATTCCAGCGCACCGTGCGAAGGAGGAACGATGCAAGCGACAACCGGCGCCCGCGCCGCCATCGCCCGCGTGGCCGCCCTGCTGACGATCATGTACGTGGGCGCGACGCTGCCCACGCCGCTCTATCCGCTGTACCGCCAGGCGTTCGGCTTCGGCACGTTCACACTGACCCTGGTGTACGCGATCTACGTGCTGGGCAACCTGGCCGCCTTGCTGCTTTGCGGTCGCCTGTCGGACCAGTTGGGGCGCCGTCGCACGGCGTTGCCGGCGGCGCTGGTGGGCCTGCTCGGCACGCTGGTGTTCGCGGCGGCCGTCGGCACGGGCTGGCTGTTCATGGCGCGCGTGCTGAGCGGTTTCGCCACCGGCCTGGCCGCCGGCGCCACCACGGCCTGGATCACCGACCTGAGCGCCGGCGACGCGCTGGCAGCGACGTTCGCCTCGGCGGCCAACCTGGCCGGCCTCACGCTGGGGCCGTTGCTCGCCGGCGTGCTGGCGCAGTACGCACCCTGGCCGTTGCGGTTGCCCTACCTGGTCTATGCGGCCTTGCTGCTGGTGGGCATGGCCACCGTGTGGCGGGCGCGCGAGACGGTGACGGTGCACGGGAGCGGGGCAGTGGCGTGGCGCCCGAGGCTGGGCGTGCCCAGGGGTTTGCGCCTGCGCTTCCTGGCCCCGGCGTTCGCCGCCTTTGCCACCTTCGCGCTGCTGGGCTTCTACGCCGCACTGGTGCCCGGACTGCTGGCCGGCAGCCTGCACCAGCGCGGGCCGCTGACCGCCGGACTGGTGGTGGCCGGCCTGTTCCTGGTCGCCACGCTCACGACCTTGCTCGCTCGCGGGCTGGGCGGGCTGGCCGCGATGCGCGGCGGGCTGGCGCTCATGCTGCCGGCGCTGGCCCTGCTGGTGGCGGCGGAGGCCTGGCAGGCGATGGCGCTGCTGGCGCTGGCCACGCTGGTGTCCGGCATCGCTGCCGCGCTCGGCTACCGCGGCAGCCTGCAGGCGATCAACGCACTGGCGCCCGAGCGGCAGCGCGGCGAGGTCGTGTCCAGTTACCTGGTGGCCTGCTACCTGGGCAACTCGCTGCCGGTGATCGGCATCGGTTGCCTGGAGGCGGGCACCGGGCCGTTCGTGGCGCACCTGGCGTTCGCCATCGTCATCGCCGTGTTGGCGCTGGTGGCCGTGGCCGGCGCGCGCTGACGGCGCGGGCGCAAACGAAAGGGCGCGGTCGATCGACCGCGCCCGTCATGGGGTGTCTTTTCCGGAATTTCAGATCAGCCAGCAGGTGGCCGGCTGGGTGGGCGAGATCCAGGGGAAGTCGTCGTCTTCATCCTGCGTTGGCGTCGGCACCGGCACGCGTGGCGTGCGGCGGTCCTCGACCGGCCATTCGATGTCGCTGTGGCGCCGGTCCAGCGGCGCGTCCTGGTCGGTGGGCCAGCGTGGGGTCTGTTCCGGGCCGATCGCCGGTCCGTTGATCGTCCAGTCGTGGTCGCGGATGAAACCGGGGTGGCGGCGGAGGGTCGAGGGGCTGCGGGCGTTCATGTTCATGGGGCGAAAGGCTTTCCAAAACAACTGGATGTAGTTTCTTTTTCCCGCCGTCTACAGGGCGCGAAGAGAAAGCTGCTGCCGCTTTAACGAGCGATCGCCATTCCCGCGCGCGGGTGGCGCCGCTTGCCTAGATCCCGCCCACCACCAGGGTGAAGCTCTGCAGGAAATGGAAATCGGGCCGGCGCAGCGCGTAACCCGGCTGGTCCGGATCGCACAGCCGCGCCAGCTCCTCGTAGTCGTCGGTCGGCAGGTAGGGCCGCAGCCGCTCGCCCCAGGTACCGCGGAAGATGACCTCGAGCAGGTAGTCCTCGTCCGCGCGGGCCAGGGGCGCCAGCCGCTCGATCATGAAGGTGCGCGCGGTGACGTTGCGCAACCCGGCCTGGCGCAGCCGGCCGGCCAGGGCGCGCACGTCGGCCAGGCCACGCTCGCTCACCTGGTAGCGGTCGCGGTAGTACTGCCGCACGGCCTCGTTGACCAGGCGCTCGAGCCGTGCGTCCCAGGCGAAGTACATGTCCGGCAGCAGCGAGCTCTGGCCCAGCGCGATGCGCCCACCGGGCCGCAGCAGGGCGGCCAGGCCCTGCAGGCCGGCCACCGGATCGTGCAGATGGTTGATCGTGTTGACCGACCAGACGAGGTCGATGCTGGCGCGGGCCAGCGGCAGTTGCGCCAGGTTCGCCTGGATCACCAGCGCATCCGCCGGCGCCACGGCGCGGGCGGCCATCGTGTGGGCACGCGCCAGGTCGGCACCGAGGACCAGCCCGTCGCGGCCGACCGCGTCAGCGAGCCAGCCCAGCGCCTCGCCGGTGCCGCAGCCGGCATCCAGCACGCGCAGGCCCGGCTGCAGGTGCAGGCTGGCGATGGCCTGGCGCAGCTCCGGTTCGGCATAGGCGTTGAACAGCCGCAGCTTCCACGCGTAATCGCGGGCGGCGGTGTCGCCGAGCAGTCCGGAGGGGGCGGGTCGGGTCATCGGTTGCTCGCAGCCTGGCGGGAATCCAAGGACGCGGCGGCTCGCCATGCAAGCCGCCGCTGGCCAGATGATGGCACCGGATGCCGCGACATCGGGCGTCCGGTCGCCACGATGCGCGACGTCGTCAGAACCAGATACGCACGCCGGCCACCCAGCGCCGTTCGGACGGACCTTCTCCGCTGTCGCGGCCAAGCGCGGCCGTGCCGCCGAAGCGACGCGTCCATTCCCATCCGACGTAGGGCGCCACTTCGCGGCGGAACTCGTAGCGCAGGCGCAGGCCCAGCGAGGCATCGGACAGGCCGCTGCCCAGGCCGCGTGCCGGGTCGGCCTTGCCGTAGGCATTGAGCTCCAGCTCCGGCTGCAGCACCAGGCGCTGGGTCAGCAGCAGCTCGTAGTCCGCCCGCAGGCGCGCCGCGGTGCGACCGGCGGGACCCGCGTAGCCGGTCGCCTCCAGTTCGAACCAGTACGGCGCCAGGCCCTGCAGCCCGAACGCGACCCAGTGCCGGGCCGGGCCGTCGCCCATGTCCGTGCGCACGCCCAGTTGCGTGTCCCAGAACGCGGTGACGGCGTGCTGCCAGAGCGCTTCGAGGTCGGCCGTGCCGGGTTGGCCGTGGGTGCGTTCGCCTTCGCTGCGCAACCACAGGCGGTCGCGGTTGTTGCCGTAGCCGCCTTCGACGTCCCATTGCTGGCCGCTGACTCCGCCACCGTGGAAAGCCTCCAACTGGTCGACGCGGAGCGAGAACCGCCTGGCGTCGTCCTGCATGCCCATGTCGACGCCATGCATGGGAGCAGGCGGGATGCCGTCGGAGTAGTCGGGATCGCGTGCGTCCGGCGGCGGAGCTCCGCCTTGCATCGGACCCATCGCGTGGTCGCCCGTCGCGCCCGTGCGGTTGCGTCGCACCGCCGGCTCGTGTGGATGCTGCATGGGCATCGGTGCGGACATGGGCATCGCGTGGCGGTCCGGCATGGGTGCGCTTTGCGCCGAGCCGTGGGCATGCGCGCCGGCGGCGTGCGCGGGCATGTCCATGCCCGGCATCGCGCCATGATCCATACCGTCGTGGTCCATGCTGTCATGGTCCATGCCGGGCATCGTGCCCATGTCCGCGGAGCTGCTGGCGGAAGCGGGAAGGTCCTGGGCATGGGCGAAGGACAGGCCGGCGGCTAGGGCAAGCGCCAGGATGGCGAAGGCAGGGAGGCGCCTCATGACACCACCACCTCGCGGAACATGCCCGCCTCCATGTGGTAGAGCAGATGGCAGTGGTAGGCCCAGCGCCCGGGGTTGTCGGCGGTGACGCGGTAGCTGATGCGCTGCGCCGGCTGCACGTTGATGGTGTGCTTGCGCACGATCACGTGGCCGTCCGCGTCCTCGAGGTCGCTGAACATGCCGTGCAGGTGGATCGGGTGGTTCATCATCGTGTCGTTGACCAGCACGATGCGCAGGCGCTCGCCCCGGCGGAAGTGGATCGGCCGGGCCTCGGAGAAGGGCAGGCCGTCGAACGACCACAGGAAGCGTTCCATGTTGCCGGTGAGGTGCAGTTCGATCTCGCGTTCGGGGTCGCGCGGATCGGGCGGCGGATCGAGCGAGCGCAGGTCGGCGTAGGTCAGCACGCGCCGGCCGTTGTCGCGCAGGCCGATGCCGGGATCGTCGAGGTTGGTGCGCGGCATGTCCACGCGCATGTCGACCGTGGGGCCGTACTCCGTGCGCGCATGACGTACCGCCTTGCTTGCTGCGGCCGTCGGGGCATGTCCGTGGTGCGAAGGTCCGGCGGCGTGGGCCGCGTGTTCCGCCTGGCCTCCCGCCTGATGGGAAACCGAAGCGTGGCCGCCCATCGCCCCCATCATGTCCTGCATGCCCAGCCACACCCGTGCGTCCATCGCCGGCACCTCGGCCTGCATGCCCTCGCGTGGCGCCAGCGTGCCGCGGGCATAGCCGCCGCGGTCGATCGACTGGGCGAACAGCGTGTAGGCGCGCGCCTCGGTCGGTTCCACGATCACGTCGTAGGTCTCGGCCACCGAGATGCGGAACTCGTCCACCGGCACCGGCGCGACGTCCTGGCCATCGGCGGCGACCACGGTCATCTTCAATCCGGGAATGCGCACGTCGAAGATCGTCGAGGCCGAGCCATTGATGAAGCGCAGCCGCAGTTTCTCGCCCGCCCGGAACAGCCCCGTCCAGTTGCCGGCGGGTGCGGTGCCGTTCATCAGGTAGGTGTAGGCGCAGCCGCCGACGTCGGCCAGGTCGGTCGGGTTCATGCGCATCCGGTTCCACATGCGCCGCATGGACAGCGCCTCGCCCAACCCGCGCTCGCGCACGTCGCGCAGGAAATCCGCCGCGGTGGGCTGGTGGAGGTTGTAGTAGTCGCTGCGCTGCTTCAGGCGCGCGTAGATGCGCGCGGGATCCTCGTCGGTCCAGTCGTTGAGCATTACCACGTAGTCGCGATCGGCCGCGTGGCGTTCGGGCCCCGCCGGGTCGATCACCAGGGCGCCGAACAGGCCGGTCTGCTCCTGGAAATGCGAGTGCGCGTGGTACCAGTAGGTGCCGGCCTGGCGCACGTCGAAGCGGTAGGTGAACGTCTCGCCCGGTGCGATGCCGTCGAAGCTCAGGCCCGGCACGCCATCCATGTCGAACGGCAGCACGATGCCGTGCCAGTGGATCGACGTGGCCTCGCGCAGATGGTTGGTGACGTGCAGCGTGACTGTCGTACCTTCCTTCCAGCGCAGGAGCGGACCGGGCAGGCTGCCGTTGACAGTGGTGGCCGGGCGCACGCGGCCGGTGTAGTCGACCATGGTCTGGCCGACGTCGAGATGGAATTCGGTGCCGGCGAGCACGCCCGGCGGGCGGACGCCGGCCTGGGCACGGGCCGGGCGCACCAGCCCGAGCCCGGCGGCCGCGCCGCCCACGGCGAGACCTTGCACGAAGCGGCGGCGCGACAGATCGATCGCCGGAACAGCGGTCGGCGAAGAAAGGGAAAGCGGTTTCATGAAGTCACTCGGTCAGGCGCGTCTTGCCGGATGCGCAGGGACGCACGCCGCCGCCCCGCAGGGCGCGGCCCTCGGTACAGGCAGGGCGTCAGGCCAGGGGTGGGCGCAGGGGCGGCGCGAAACCGGTGAGCGGCGCCTCGATGGGGCGGGGCGGTGCATAGCGGTTCGCCATCATCGGCGTGGCAGCAAGGCCGGCTTGTGCAGAAGGCAGCACACCCGCACACAACAGCGCGCAGTGACAGGAGTGCGTGGTATTCGAGTGGGGCTGCCCTGGCTGGTCATCGCAACAACCGGACGCGCCCATGTGCATCGATGCGTCCGCTGCGTGGCCTGCCATTGAGGCCGGTGCCGTCGAAGCCGCGTGCGCCCACGCGCCGAACGGCGCCACCGCCAGCATCAGCCAGGCGAGCAGCGCGATCGCCAGCAGGCAACGCAGACGGCCACGGGAGCGCAGGAAAACGACCATGCGCGCAGCGTAGCCAGCATGGTGCAGGGCCTCAACCGTGAAGTGGGCTCCATGCGACATGCGAGCCGCGGACGATGCCTCAGGCGGCCATCTTCCGGCAGCTTTCCGCGCAGGTCCGGCAGGCCTGCACGCACTCGTCCATGTCGCCGACACGGGCGCAACTGTCCGCGCATGCGGTGCAGAACTCCGCACAGGCGCGGCACACGGCCGGGTGCTGCGGCGACTGGTTCAGCATCACCGCGGCGGCCGTGCGGCAGACCTCCGCACAGCTCAGCATCAGGCGCATGTGCTCCGGCGCCACGTGCGCGCCGCCCCGTTCCAGGCACATGCCCGCCGCGTTCGATTGGCACGTCTGGTAGCAGTGCAGGCAATCCTGGATACAGCTCTGGACGGAAGCGGACAGCGTCATGGGGCGGCTCCTCGAAGGCGGGAAGGGCACCGATGTTCGCGCGACCGCCGTCCCCGTCCCGTGACCACGCGGGAGGACGGGCCTGCATGCCTGCTTTAAGCTGCCGGGCGGATGCATCGACGAAGGCGGGCAGGCAGATGATCGACGCGACGCGAGCCCTCCACACCCTGCTGCTGGTGCTCGACCTGTTCGGCACCTTCGTGTTCGCGCTCAGCGGTGCGCTGGTGGCCGTGCGACGGGGGCTGGATCTGTTCGGCGTGCTGGTGCTGTCGTTTGCGGCGAGCAGTGCCGGCGGCATCACGCGCGACCTGCTGATCGGCGCCACGCCGCCGGCCGCGTTGCAGGACTGGCGTTATCTGGGCGTGTCCCTGCTGGCCGGCCTGCTGACCTTCTTCCGGCATGCCGACATCGAGCGGATGCGCAATCCGATGCAGTTGTCCGACGCCGCCGGCCTGGCGCTGTTCGCCGTGGCGGGCGCGCAGAAGGCGCTTGCCTACGACCTGCCGCCCGGCATGGCCGCGCTATTGGGCATGCTCACCGGGATCGGCGGCGGCATGCTGCGCGACGTGCTGGTCTCGGACATCCCGACGGTGCTGCGCGCCGAACTCTACGCGGTGGCCGCACTGGCCGGCGCCGCCGTGGTCGTGCTGGGCGACCTGCTGCACATGCCGCCCACGGCCACCACGCTGGTCGGGGCAGGGCTCTGCTTCGGGCTGCGCTTCATGGCCATCCGCTATGGCTGGCGCCTGCCGGTCGCCAAGCCGCCGGAAGCGGACAAGCGCGACTAGGCGCAACGGCTGGTGTGGCAGGCTGACGCAGCAGCCGCTTTCCTGTGGCGGGCATGACGCAGGTCAAGCGCGGGAGGAAGCCGAAACCTACGCTGGCCTCGGGAACCACAGGAGACACCCCATGTCACGAATGCTGTCCACCGTGCTTGCGGCCGCCAGCATGCTGGCCCTGGCCGCCTGCTCCGGAAAGCAGGCGGCCGACGCCGCCTTGTCCGCCAGCCCCAGCGCCTACGCCGCCCCCGCGCCGCTGGCCGCGCCGACCGACCTCGGCCCGCCGCAGGGCGAGCCGATCCACGCCGTGCTCACCAGCCCGCCGAACGTGCCGCCGCCGATCCATCGCAACTATCCGGCGAAGGTGATCGTGGAACTGGAGGTGATCGAGAAGGAGATGCAGATCTCCGAGGGCGTCACCTACACCTACTGGACCTTCGGCGGCACCGTGCCGGGCAGCTTCATCCGCGTGCGCCAGGGCGACACGGTGGAGTTCCACCTGAAGAACGCACCCAACAGCAAGATGCCGCACAACATCGACCTGCACGGCGTGACCGGTCCGGGCGGCGGTGCGGCCTCGAGCTTCACCGCGCCGGGGCACGAGTCGCAGTTCACCTTCAAGGCGCTCAACGCCGGCATCTACGTCTACCACTGCGCCACCGCGCCGGTCGGCATGCACATCGCCAACGGCATGTACGGCCTGATCCTGGTCGAGCCGCCGCAGGGCCTGCCCAAGGTCGACCACGAGTACTACGTGATGCAGGGCGACTTCTACACCACCGGCAAGTACCGCGAGAAAGGCCACCAGCCGTTCGACATGGACAAGGCCATCGACGAGCGACCGACCTACGTGCTGTTCAACGGCCACGAAGGTTCGCTCACCGGCGACAAGGCGCTGACCGCCAAGGTCGGCGAATCGGTGCGCCTGTTCGTCGGCAACGGCGGCCCGAACCTGGTCTCCAGCTTCCATGTGATCGGCGAGATCTTCGACCGCGTGCAGCAGGAGGGCGGCCTGCATCCGCAGGAGAACGTGCAGACCACGCTGATCCCCGCCGGCGGCGCCGCGATCGTCGAGTTCCACACCGACGTGCCGGGCAGTTACGTGCTGGTCGACCACTCGATCTTCCGCGCCTTCAACAAGGGTGCGATGGGCATCCTCAAGGTCGACGGGCCGGAGAACAAGGCGATCTATTCGGGCAAGGAGGTCGATTCGGTCTACCTGGGTGATCGCGCCGAGCCGAACCTGCACGCCGTGAGCACCGCGGCCAAGGCCAACGCCGCCGGCACGCTCAGCAAGGAAGACCAGGTCGCGGCGGGCAAGCAGTTGTTCACCGGCACCTGCTCGGTCTGCCACCAGGCCAATGGCGAAGGCTTGCCGGGCGTGTTCCCGCCGCTGGCCAAGTCCGATTATCTCGCCAAGCAGGACAGGAACCACCTGATCTCGATCCCGCTGCACGGCCTGACCGGCAAGGTCACGGTCAACGGCAAGGAATACGATTCGGTGATGCCGCCGATGTCGCAGCTCACCGACGACGAGGTCGCCAACCTGCTCACCTACGTGCTCAACAGCTGGGGCAACCCGGGCGGGCAGGTGACCAAGGAGGAGGTGGCCAAGGTACGTGCTCAGCCGGCCGCGGCACCGGCCGCGGAGCATTGAGCGGCACGCACGTCGCCTGATCCGGCCGGCGGCAGGCGAACCTGCCGCCGGTCCGTTTGGAGGTGGGCCAGTGGCCCGCCTCTTTTTTTGCCGCGCGCATGCGGGGCAGCCTCGGATCAAATGGACGCCCAGACGTCCGCGGCGGGTTGCCGCACCGCCCCGTCCGCTTGACGCCCGTCAACCCGTCGCGCCAGCGCGCTGCCGACACTGCGCGCATTCCCCAAGGAGCGACACCCATGTACACGCGCCTCGCCACCGCCTGCCTGCTGGCCCTCGCCAGCGCCCCGGCCTGGCCCGCCGACACGCCCGCCCCGCTGCAACTGGAATGGGATGCCCGCGTCCGCCACGAGCAGGTCGACAACGACGCCTTCGCGCGCGACGCCCGCGCGGACACCCTGCGCCTGCGGCTGGGTGTCCGCGCCCAGTTCGGCGCCGGTTTCAGCGGCTACCTCGAAGGCGCCGGCGTGGTCGCTTCCGGCGGGCACTACAACAGTGGCGCCAACGGCCACACGCAATATCCGGCCATCACCGATCCGAAGGGCAGCGAACTCAACCAGGCCTACCTCGCCGGGCAGGGCAGCACGTTCGGCGTCATCGCCGGACGCCAACGCCTGCTGTTCGACAACCAGCGCTGGGTCGGCAACGTCGGCTGGCGCCAGCACGAGCAGACCTTCGACGCCGTGGCGCTGCAGTGGCAGCCTGCGGCCGACTGGACCGTGCGCTACGCCTGGCTCGACCGCGTGCATCGCGTGGCCGGCCGCGATGCGCTGGTGCCCGCGGCGCGCGAGCGCAAGCTCGACACGCATCTGTTCAACGCCGGGTTCAAGCACGGCATGCAGCAGTGGAGCGGCTACGCCTACCTGCACGAGGACCGCGACGTCGCCTCCGCCTCCAGCGCCACCTACGGGTTGCGCTGGAGCGGCAAGCCCGCGGCCGACGGTTTCGGCTGGACGCTGGAAGCGGCGCACCAGGCCGACTACGCCAACAATCCCGACCGCTTCTCGCACGCCTACTGGCTGATCGAACCCGCGTGGACGCTGCACGGCATCACCGGCAGGCTCGGCTGGGAACACCTCGGCGGCAACGGCCGCCACGCGCTGCAGACGCCGCTCGCCACGCTGCACGCCTTCAACGGCTGGGACGATGCGTTCACGGTTACGCCCGCCGGCGGCCTGGACGACCGCTATGCCGCGCTCAACGGCACGTTCGGTCCGCAGGCACGCCTCGGCTGGACGCTTGCCTGGCACGACTTCCACGCCGACCGCGGCGGCCGCTACGGCAGCGAGTGGGACGGCTCGCTGGGCTATGCCTTCAGCCCGGCGTTGAACGGCCTGCTCAAGCTCGCCAACTACCATGCCGAAGGCTTCGGCCGCGACGACACCAAGCTGTGGCTGCAGGTCGAATGGAAGGGCGTGCAGGCCCTGCGCTGAAGCCCGCCACGGCTTGAAGCCCTCTCCCCTCCGGGGAGAGGGTTTGGGTGAGGGGCCGGGGCTCGCGGGGAGGGCAAGTAGTGCGTCGGCCAACGGACAGATGGCCGCAAGGGCGCCCCCTCACCCCAGCCCTCTCCCCTCCGGGGAGAGGGAGCAGGAGCGCGCCCGGTTGACCTGCATCAGCGCACGTCCTGATCCGCACGCGTCCAATCACGGCATGACCCCACCCATCGAACTCGACCTGCGCTACCTCCCGCCGCCGCAGCCCATGCTGCGCGCGCTCGATGCCGCCGACACCCTGGCGCCCGGCGAGCTGCTCACCGTCATCGCCCCGATGCTCCCGCGCCCGCTGCTGATGGAACTTGCCCAACGCGGCTTCGAGGCCGACCCCGGCGAGCCGCAGCCCGACGGCAGCGTGCGCGTGCAGATCCGCCGCCCGGACGATGCCGAAACTGCGTCTTGACCAGGCGCCGCCGGCGACGTTGCCGCTGCGTTTCCTGTTCGCCACGCCATGTTGGGGCGTGGCGGGCGCCGTGCTGTTGCTGGTCGACGGCGACGCTGCGTGGCTGACACGCTGGCATCCGGCCACGCTGGCGCTGGTGCACGTGTGGACGCTGGGCGTGCTCGGCAACGCGATGTTCGGCAGCCTGCTGCAGTTCCTGCCGGCCGCCGTCGGCGCGCCGTTGCATGGTGGGCGCGGCGCCCCCTGGCTGCATGTCGTGTTCAATCTCGGCGTGTTGCTGCTGGTGATCGGCCTGCACGCGCAGGCGCGCGGCCCGTCGCTGGCGGCGGGCATCCTGCTGCCGACGAGCTTCGCGTGGCTGGCGGCGATGACGCTGCCGGGCCTGCTGGCAACCGCTGGCGAACGACTGCTGCGCGCGGGCATCGGCACATCGCTCGGCTTCGGCCTGCTGGCCGCGCTGGCCGGCGGCGCGCTGGCGCTGCTGCTCGGCCTGCGCATCCCTTGGCCGCTGGCAGCCGTGGACGTGCACGCGGCCTTCGGCGTGCTCGGCTGGATGGTGGTGCTGCTGGCGGCCGTGGCGCGCGTGACCATGCCGATGTTCCAGGGCACGGGGCGCGTCCCGACGTTTGCGCAGGGTTCCTGGCTCGTCGTGCTGGCGCTCGCCTTGCCGGCCGCCTCGGCGTGGCACTTGGCGCACGAGGGCGACCGTGTGCTGCCGGCCACCGTTGCCGCGGGCGGTGCCAGCTTCGCCATCGCCGCGCTATGGCTGCAGTGGCGGGTGCCACGCAGCCGGCAGAACGCGCTCTACCTGCATTGGCGCGCGGGCCTGCTGGCGCTGGTACTGGCCGCCATGGCACTCGTTGCCGGGCGGGGCCTGCTTGCCGGTGCACTCGCACTGGGCATCGGCCTGCCGTTGCTGGTCGGTGGCATGGCGCTGGAGATCGTGCCGTTCATCGGATGGATCGCGCTGCGCCGGCGCGTGCCGCGCGGCGTGCAGTTGCCCGGCGTGCAACGCCTGCTGGCCGATGCGAGCAAGCGCCGCGCGCTGCTCGCGCAGGGTGCCGCCGCGCCGTTGCTGGTCGCCGCCGTGCTGTGGCCGCAGCCGTGGCTGGCGCGGCTTGCGGCGCTGGCACAACTCGTTGCCTGGGTCGTCCACGGCTCCGCGCTGGCGAGTGCGCTGCACACCGCTCGTACTTTCCTTCACCGCGTCGAGGAGCACGCCGCATGCCCGTGACTCGCGACCTATCCCTGGGACCTCCGCGTGTGGAAGGTGGGCTGAAGCCCGCCCTACGGGGGGCTCTGAAGCCGTTCGTCCTGGCACGCGTCCGAGGCGCCATCGATGCGGTGGACGACGGCTTGCTCGTGCTGCTTGCGGCGCGCCGGCGGCTGGTGGCTGTGGTGGCAGGGCTCAAGCGGAGCACCGGCCTTCCGTCGCGCGATCCGCAGCGCGAGCGGGACGTCCACCGCCGTGCCGAAGCCATGGCGCGCCGGTTGGGCGTGCCTCCGTCCACCGCCGCGCGTCTGCTCGACCTGGCCATTGCCGATGCCTGCGCGCAGCAGGGCGTCACGATTGACCTGCGTCAGGGCGGGCGCGGCGATGCCGCCGCCATGCTCGTGGACATGAGCCCACCGCCTGATCTTTCCCGCGCCACGCCGATGCTGCGCCTGCTGCCGCCGCCGCGGCGCCTCGCCCCCTTGCTGCGCGTGGTGCCGGCGCGCTGGCAGCACACACTGCTGGAACGCGCCATGGCGCGCGTACTGGCCGCGCCGCTGGACGAGCACGCGCTCGACTTCATGGCCGGCCGCCGGCTCGCCATCGAGGTGACCGACCTGGGACTGCGCTGGGTGCTGACCCTGCACGAAGGACGCTTGGCGGTCGTCGACGACGCCCCCGAGGCCAGCGTGCGGGGCAGCGCCACCGACCTGCTGCTGCTCGCCAGCCGCCTGGAGGACGCCGACACGCTGTTCTTCCAGCGCACGCTGGTGCTCACCGGCGACACCGAGCTCGGCCTCACCGCGCGCAACCTGCTCGATCGCCTGCAGTGGGAATCCGTGCCGCTGGGCCTGCGCATCGCGCTCAACCGCGGCGCGCGGCTGGCCCGCGCCGCGCGTGACGCGCACCGACACCAGGCCTGAGCACGGCCCGATACATGCGAGCCGCATGCGCAGGCACGAAGTCGCGCGGGTGCGACGCATCCGCACACCCCATGCGCGCTTGACCCGCATCAAGGCTGCCGTCCGGACGGCTATCCAGACTCGCCGCACCTCCACTGACGAACTCCCCATGACACGTCCTTCCTCGTTCGACCGCGAACAGCTCCTGGCCTGCGCCCGCGGCGAATTGTTCGGGCCCGGCAACGCCCGCCTGCCGTCGCCGCCGATGCTCATGTTCGACCGCATCACGCACGTCGATGACCACGGCGGGGCGCACGGCAAGGGCGTGCTGCGCGCCGAGCTCGACATCCATCCCGACCTGTGGTTCTTCGGCTGCCACTTTGCCGGCGACCCGGTGATGCCCGGCTGCCTGGGACTGGATGCGATGTGGCAGCTCTCCGGCTTCTTCCTGCCGTGGCTGGGCGAGCCTGGCCGTGGCCGTGCACTGGGCGTGGGCCAGGTCAAGTTCACCGGCCAGGTGCTGCCGAGCGCGAAGTTGGTGCGCTACGAGATCGACGTCCGCCGCGTGATGCGCGGCAAGCTCAACCTGGTGGTCAGCGACGGCAAGACCTTCGTCGACGACCGCCTGATCTACGTGGCCACCGACATGCGCGTGGGCCTGTTCCAGTCGACGGAGAGCTTCTGATGCGCCGCGTGGTCGTCACCGGTTTCGGGATCGTCTCCTGCCTGGGCAACGTCGCCGATACCGTCGCGCGCGCCTTGCGGGACATGAAGAGCGGCATCCGCGCGATGCCCGAGTATGCCGAGCGCGGCCTGCGCAGCCAGGTCGCCGGCGTGCCGCACATCGACCTGGAGGCGGCGATCGACCGCAAACTGCGCCGCTTCATGGGCGATGCCGCGGCCTACGCCTACGTGGCGATGCGCGCGGCCATCGCCGACGCCGGCCTGTCGCACGAGCACGTCAGCCACCC
The DNA here is from genome assembly GCF_049727805.1 of Frateuria sp. YIM B11624. Taxonomy (NCBI): domain Bacteria; kingdom Pseudomonadati; phylum Pseudomonadota; class Gammaproteobacteria; order Lysobacterales; family Rhodanobacteraceae; genus Frateuria; species Frateuria sp. YIM B11624. The sequence continues at coordinate 204,826 of NZ_JBCNYA010000001.1, read as the reverse complement.
GCGCACCGGCGTGGTCGCCGGCTCCGGCGGCGGCTCGGCGCAGTGGCAGATCGGGACCGCCGACCTGCTGCGCGAGAAAGGCGTGCGCCGCGTCGGCCCGTACATGGTGCCGCGCACGATGTGCTCCACCGTGTCGGCCACGCTGGCCACGGCGTTCGGCATCCTGGGTCTGAGCTACTCGATCGCCGCCGCCTGCGCGACCTCCGCACATTGCATCGGCGCGGCGGCCGACCTGATCCGCCACGGCGCGCAGGACATCGTGTTCGCCGGCGGTGGCGAGGAGGAACACTGGGGCATGACCACGCAGTTCGACGCGATGGGTGCGCTCGCCAGCGGTCGCAACGACGCGCCCGCGACCGCCTCACGTCCGTACGACGCGGGCCGCGACGGCTTCGTCATCGCCGGTGGTGGCGGCATGCTGGTACTGGAGGACTTCGACCACGCCCGCGCACGCGGCGCGCACATCCATGCGGAGCTGGTGGGCTACGGTGTCACCTCCGACGGCGCCGACATGGTGGCGCCGAGCGGGGAGGGCGCGGTGCGCTGCATGCGCATGGCGCTGGCTGGCGTCGAGCGCCCGGTCGACTACCTCAACACCCACGGCACCGCCACGCCGCTGGGCGACATCGTCGAGCTCGAGGCGGTGCGCGAGGTGTTCGGCGAGGCGATGCCGCCGCTGTCTTCGACCAAGGCGCTGACCGGCCACTCGCTCGGCGCCGCCAGCGTGCACGAGGCGATCTACAGCCTGCTGATGATGCGCGGCGGCTTCGTCGCCGGCTCGGCCAACATCGATGCGCTCGACCCGCGGGCCGAGGGCTTTCCCATCCTGCGCGACAGCCGGCCGGCGCGGCTGTCCATGGTGATGTCCAACAGCTTCGGCTTCGGCGGCACCAACGCGAGCCTGGTGTTTGCAAGAGTGTAGTTTCCGGCAAGGCCGCCCCCATCCGCCCTTCGGGCACCTTCCCCCGCAAGCGGGGGAAGGAACAGCGCACGCGATACAGCTACCGAGCCTTCCCCCCGCTCGGCGGGGGAAGGTGCCGACAGTCGGATGGGGGCGACCGGAGCGCGTGCTATCCCGCCGCCCGCATCCCCGGCTCACCAAACCAGTACCCATTGCGCGCGCCGATCCGCGGCGGCGGTTGCGGCGAACGGCGGGCGAGATGGAAGTGCGCTACCACCTCGGCCATCCCTTCGGCCTGCGGATAGAGCCTGAGCACGTCCACGCCCAGCTCGCGCAGCATCGGCAGTTCCGGGCCGAGGTCGGTGATCTCCTCGCCCTGGATCTGGATGCCGTTGATGCGCAGGAAGGGCTTGCCCTCGCGCGTGGCGAGCGGCAGGCCGTCCGGGTAGTCGATGCAGCGGAAGCCGCACTGGTCCTTGGGCACGTCCAGCGCCCGCGCGGTGAAGCAGCGCGCCGAGAACGACAGCGGCAGGCGGCCGAAGGCGATCACTTCCAGTTCCGGCAGGGTGCCGCCGTCGGCCAGCATCGCCTCGCGCAGTTCCCTGATGAGCACATGGCCCTGTTCGACGCCGGGCACCCAGCGGCGCAGGCCGTCGTCCATCAGCAGCCTGAGCGCCTGGTGGTTGTATACGTTGAGCGTGGGGCCGGCGACGAAAGGCACGCCACGCTCGCGGCAGAGTTGCACGGCGGAGAGGTCGTTCGCCTCGATCCAGCCGCCACCTTCGGCGACCAGGCGCTTGAGCACGCCCAGTTCCGATTCGGCCTCGATCAGCGCCAGCGAGGAGAGCACCACCTGCTTGCCGCCTTGCGCCAGTTCCGCGGCCAGTTCGATCCAGTCGCGGGTGGACAGCTCGCGGCGCTTGCTGCACACCGTCTCGCCCAGGTAGATCACGTCGACCGGCCAGCGCGCCGCCTCGCGGTAGAAGGCGAGGGTGCGCTCGCGCGGCCAGAAGTACTGCAGCGGTCCGAGGCTGAGTTTCATGCCGTGCTCCGGTGTCAGTGCCAGCGGCGGTGGTAGGGGCCGAGGGTGGTCTGGTGGCCTTCGGCGTGTTTCGTCAGGCTCGATTGCCAGGCCGGACGAACCGTCCAGTCCGCGGGCGAGGCGCGGTAGCGATCCAGCGCGTCGCGCCAGGTGCGGGTGACGGAGGCGACGTAGGCCACGCCGCGCTGGCGGCCCTCGATCTTCAGCGCCGCCACGCCGGACTGGGCGAGGCGCGGCAGCAGTTCGAGCGTGTTGAGGCTGGTCGGTTCCTCCAACGCGTGGAAGGTCTCGCCGCGCACGTCGAAGCGGCCCTTGCACACGGTCGGGTAGCCGGCCGGTTCGGCCGGCTCGAAGCGGTCGATCAGCACGTCGTTCAGGCGCACGCTGCGGCGGCCGTCGTCGTGTTCGCCCCAGCGCACGAACTTCGCCGGCGAGCACACGCCGTGGCGGTTGGGCGAGGCGCCGGTGACGTAGCTGGAAAGCTGGCAGCGCCCTTCGACCATGATGCACAGGCTGCCGAAGGCGAACACTTCCAGCGGCACCGGGCTGGTTTCGCACAGCCGCTCGACCTGCTGGATCGAGAGCACCCGCGGCAACACCGCCCGGCTGATGCCGAAACGCTCGTGCATGTAGCGCAGCGCCGGCGCGGTGGTGGCCGAGCCCTGCACGGACAGGTGCCGCGCCATCGCCGGGTACGTGCGCGTGGCGTAGTCCAGCACCGAGAGTTCCGCCGCGATGATCGCGTCGCAGCCCAGCGCGGCCGCCTTGTCGACCGCCGCGTGCCACTGCTTCAGGCGTGCGCTGTCCGGATAGGTGTTGAGCGCCAGGTAGACCTTGCGTCCGCGTGCGTGCGCATGGTCGATGCCCTGGTGCAGCTCCGCGTCGGAGAAATTGAGGCCGGGGAAGGCGCGCGCGTTGGTTTCGTCGCGCAGGCCGGCGTAGACGGCATCGGCTCCTGCATCGATCGCCGCCTGCAGGGCCGGCAGGTTGCCGGCGGGACAGACCAGTTGCATGCGCTCACCTCTCGAAGGCCTTGGAAGTGGCGCATCGTGGGCGCTGCCTGCGCCGCCGGCGTTGACGTGGATCAGTTGTCGTGGATCAAGTCGGCCGTTGGAGGCGGCACTACCATCGATGGCAGGCGCGGCATCCGCCGCAAGCAGGAACCATCCGCATGTCCTCAATCAAGATCGCCGCGGCGTTGTTCGCCACGCTCGCCGCCGCGCTGGCGCCGGGCGCAGTCCGCGCGCAGCACGACCACGCCGCGCACGCGCACGTCGCGCAGCCGGTGCCGCCTCCCTCGGAACGCTGGGCCGCCGACGCCGTGCTGCGCGACGGCATGGGCCGCATCCACACCGCGCTGGAGGAACTGCGCCACTACGAGATGGGCCACATGGACGCGACCATGGCGCTCGACCGGGTCGGCCTGATCGAACAGGCGGCCACCGACATCTTCGCCAGGTGCAAGCTCGCGCCGGAACAGGACGCCGTGCTGCACGGCATGCTGGTGCCGCTGCTCGGCGCCGCGCAGAAGCTCAAGGCCGATCCGCAGGACATGGCGCAGGTGCAGGCCATGCGCAAGACGGTCGCCGACTACCCGCGCTACTTCGGCGATCCCGGCTGGGCCGCACCGGCGGCCCACGCCCACTGACGCACATTGTTCATCGCGCAACGCTCGCGTCTGAGCCTTCCCCCGCGTGCGGGGGAAGGTGCCCGCAGGGCGGATGGGGGAAGCCTTGCGGGAAACTTCCGTTCCTGAAAGCGGGTTGCGCAAACCGCTGCCACGCGCTCCGGTCACCCCCCATCCGCCTGTCGGCACCTTCCCCCGTGAACGGGGGAAGGCTCACTCGGGAGGGATCGCTGCGACATCGCGTCGCGCGCGCAGCCTCGTTCGCCTGATGCGGATCAAGTGCGGGCGCCGCGCCGCGCTCCACGATGGCCGCAGCGAAGCAGGAGACTGATGTGCAATGACCGATTACACCCAGGTCTGGCAATGCATCGGCTGCGGCAGGATCGAAGCGCCGCAGCCGTGCATCGGCGTGTGCAAGGACAAGAAGGTCTTCATGGTCGGCAAGGACGAGCACGAGCGTGTGCTTGCCGAGAACCAGGCGTTGCGTGCCCAACTGGAGCGCGCTCACGCCATGCTGCTGCGGTTCGGACAGGCCCGGCCGCGCGAGGGCCAGTGGGAAAGCTCGTGGAACGCGCTGCAGGCGCAACTGCGCGAAGCGCTCGCGCTGCTGGCTGCCGCGCCGGAGCCGGCGGCGCACAGCACGGCCGGCGAACCGGTCGCGATTCCTCGCGCGGTGCGCCTGGCCGGCTGATCGCGGGGGCGGACCGGGTGAGGGGCGTCAGCGTTCCGCGCTGCCGGCCTTCAACTCCCGCCACAACCGGTCTACGCGTTCCTCCACCACCGCATCGGGCGCGATCGGCACACCCCAGGCGCGGCTGGTCTCGTCCGGCCATTTGTTGGTCGCATCGATGCCGAGCTTGGAACCCAGCCCCGCCGCCGGGCTGGCGAAGTCGAGGTAGTCGATCGGGGTGTTCTCCACCAGCATCGTGTCGCGCGCGGGATCCACGCGCGTGGCGATCGCCCAGACCACGGATGACCAGTCGCGCACGTCGATGTCGGCGTCGGTGACGATCACGAACTTGGTGTAGGTGAACTGGCGCAGGTAGGACCACACGCCCATCATCACGCGCCGCGCGTGGCCGGCGTACTGCTTGCGGATGGCGACCACGGCGATGCGGTAGGAGCACGCCTCCGGCGGCAGGTGGAAGTCCACGATCTCGGGAAACACCTTCTGCAGGATCGGCACGAACACTTCGTTCAACGCCATCGCCAGCACCGAAGGCTCGTCGAATGGCGCGCGGCCCATGTAGCTGCCGTGGTAGATCGCGCCCTGGCGCAGGTGCATGCGCTCGATGGTGAGCACGGGGAAGTGCTGCTGCGCGTTGTAGTAGCCGGTGTGGTCGCCGAACGGGCCTTCCAGCGCGGTGTCGTCGGGGTGGATGAAGCCTTCCAGCAGGATCTCCGCGCCTGCCGGAGCGTCCAGTCCGGTCAGGGCGCTGCGCCACAGGCGCGTGCGTTCGGCGCGCAGCAGGCCGGCGAATTCGTATTCGGAGAGCGTGTCCGGCACCGGCGCCACCGCGGCGAGCAGCGTGGCCGGATCGGCGCCGATCGCCACCAGCACGGGGAATGGATCGCGCGGGCGGTCGAGGCGCCAGTCCGCGTAGTCCAGCGCACCGCCGCGGTGCGGCAGCCAGCGCATGATCACGCGGTTGCGGCCGATCACCTGCTGGCGGTAGATCGCCACGTTCTGGCGGCGCTTGGCGGTGCCGCGCGTGATCACCAGGCCGAGCGTGACCAGTCGTCCGGCGTCGCCCGGCCAGCAGTGCTGGATCGGCAGGCGGGCGAGGTCGATGTCGCCGCCTTCGACTGTCTCGTGGAGGAACGCCGCCTCGTCCACGTGCCGCGGCGCGACGTGCGCCAGTTGCGCCAGCTCCGGCCAGATGGCGAGCGCCTGGCGCAGGCTGGCCGGCCAGCGCGGCTCCTTGATCGAGGCGAGCAACTGGCCCAGTTCGCGCAAGCTGGCGATCGGTCGCCCGGCGAGGGCCAGCTCGATCCGTCGGCGGTGGCCGAACAGGTTGCCGAGGAAGGCGTGGTGCGAACCCACCGGGCGCTCCATCAGCAACGCCGGCCCGCCCTCGCGCAGCGCGCGGTGGCACAGCGCGGTGGTCTCCAGGTGCGGATCGACCGGCGCCTGCACGCGGGCGAGCTGCTGCTGGCGTTCGAGCTGGGCGAGGAAGGAGCGCAGGTCGTGGTGGCTCATGGGGGACCGTGGGCGTGGAGGTCGGGCTAGGCTCGCCGGCCGTCGAGCGGGTTGCCTTGATGCGGGTCAGGTGGGCGTGCGGCATGGACGCCCCCATCCGCCTGTCGGCACCTTCCCCCGTGAACGGGGGAAAGCTCGCTCAGGAGAGAACACACACACACACGATCCTTCCCCCGCTTGCGGGGGAAGGTGCCCGCAGGGCGGATGGGGGAAGCCTTGCCTCAGCCCGCCAGGGGCGAAACGGGCAGGGACACCCATGCGCCCGTCGCCACGCAGCGTTCCAGCACGGCGCGCGCCGGTGCGATATCCACGCCGCGCGCGGCCAGCCACGCCGGGTCGAACAGCGTCTCCGCGTACCGCTCGCCGTGGTCGCACAGCAGGCTCACGATGCTGCCGCGCTCGCCACGCGCGCGCATGCCCGCGGCCAGTTGCAGGCAGGCGACCAGGTTGGTGCCGGAGGAGCCGCCGTAGCGGCGGCCGAGCAGTTCCTCCAGCAGCCACGCCGCGGCGATCGAAGCGGCGTCGGGCACTTCGACCACGTGGTCGACCACCTCGAACAGAAAGCCCGGTTCCACCCGCGGCCGGCCGATGCCTTCGATCAGCGTGGGGCGCCGGGCCACCGCGTTGCGGTCGCGCGTGCGCCAGCCCTGCACGAAGCCGCTGCCGGTGGGCTCGGCCACGCACAGGCGGGTGTCCAGGCGGCGGTAGCGCAGGTAGCGGCCGATGGTGGCGGAGGTGCCGCCGGTGCCGGCGCCGCAGACGATCCACGCAGGCACCGGATAACCCTCGCGCGCCATCTGCTGGATGATCGACTCGGCGATGTTGTTGTTGCCGCGCCAGTCGGTGGCGCGCTCGGCCAGGCCGAACTGGTCCAGGTGGCAGGCGCCGCGCGCGGCGTGTTCGGCGGCGCGCGCATGCACCTGCGCGGGGTCCTCGACCAGGTCGCAACTGCCGCCGAGCGCCTGCACGTCGCGGATCTTGCGCGGTGCGGTACAGGCGGGCATCACCGCGGTGAAGGGCAGGCCGAGCAGGCGCGCGAACCAGGCCTCGGCGATCGCGGTGCTGCCGGAAGAGGCATCGACCACGCGCTGGCCCTCGTGCAGCCGCCCGTTGCACAGCGCGTAGAGGTAGAGCGAGCGGGCCAGGCGGTGCTTGAGGCTGCCGCTGGGATGGGCCGCCTCGTCCTTGAAGTAGAAGTCGATGCCACGGAAACCGGGCATGGCGAGCTTGAGCAGGTGCGTGTCGGCCGAACGCGCCGCCTCCTGCGCCAGCGCGGCGAGGGCGTCGTGCACCCACGCGCGATCCTGGCTGGTGCGGTGCGGCTGCAGAGGGATTGGATGATCCATGGCGGATGTCGGCATGGGATCGCGCGAGGCGTCCGGCGGCAGGTCGAAGGCGGCGCTCATGCCAGCCATCCGTGCAGCCAGCCCAGCGGATGGTGCATGCGCGCGATCCCCAGGATGAACACGTAGACCGCCAGCGCGGCGGCCAGGAAGATCCGTCGCGCCCCGGGCGTGCGCGCACGCTTGAGCGCGAGGCTGCCGAGGACGACGTAGCCCACCACCAGCACCAGCTTCACCGTCAGCCAGCCGTTTGCGAAGTAGGCGCCGGGTAGGAGGGTGAGCAGCATCAGCGCCGCGGTGAGCAGCGTGGTGTCGATCGTGTAGCTGAGATAGCGCAGCGGCGCCCAGTGCGCCGCGCCGGCACGGCCGACCTGCACCAGCAGCCCGCGCAGCGCGAACAGCGCACCGCTGAGCAGGACGCAGGCGATGTGCACGGCCTTGATCTGGGGGTAGAACTCGAACATGGCTTGGGCGATGTCCCGTGAAAAAGGTCGGGGCGCGCCGGCTGGCGCGCCCCGTGGACGATCAGGCGTTCTCGCGCGCCGCCTGCGGCAGCGGCACCGCCTTTGGCTGGCGCTTGCCGCCGAGCCACAGCGAGGCCACGAACACCGAAGTCAGCAGCGCTCCCACTGCGAACAGCGTGTCGCCCGGCACGCGCATCCACACCAGCAGGTGGATCAGCGGACGGTCCATGAAGTGCTCCGAGCGGGCGAACCAGTAGCCGTGGTCGAGCACGGCGTCCAGTTGCAGGATGCCCAGCGGCAGCAGGGTCAGCGCGGCCATCATCGACAGGCCGATGTTGAGCGACCAGAACGCGCCCTTCAGCCAGCCTTCGCGCCACTGCGCCTCCGGCTTGATGCCGCGCAGGCAGAACAGCATCAGCCCCAGGCCGAGCATGCCGTACACGCCCATCAGCGCGGTGTGGCCATGCGTGGCGGTGAGGTTCAGGCCCTGCATGTAGTACAGCGCGATCGGCGTGTTGACGAGGAAGCCGAACAGGCCCGCGCCGATCAGGTTCCAGAAGCTCACCGCCACGAAGAAGATGATCGGCCAGCGGTAGCGGGCCATCCACGGCGCGGCGTGCTGCTTCTTCCAGTTGTCGTAGGCCTCCAGGCCAATGAGCGCCAGCGGCACCACTTCCAGCGCCGAGAAGCTCGCGCCCAGCGCGATCACCGCGGTCGTCGTACCGGTGAAGTACAGGTGGTGCAGGGTGCCGAGCACGCCGCCGGCCATGAACACGATGGTGGCGAAGAGCACGTTCACGGTTGCGCTGTGCACGCGCAGCAGGCCAAGGCGCACGAACAGGTAGCTGATCACCGCGGTGGCGAACACCTCGAAGAAGCCTTCCACCCACAGGTGCACCACCCACCAGCGCCAGTATTCGACCATCGCGATGTGCGTGTGCTCACCCCACATCAGGCCGGCGCCGTAGAGTAGGCCGATCGCGATGGTGGAGAGGAACAAAAGGCCCACGATGTTGGAGGTTTCGTCGCGTCGCCTGATCGCCGGCCACAACGCGCGGCCGACCAGGAACAGCCACAGCATCAGCCCGACGAACAGGAAGATCTGCCAGAAGCGCCCGAGGTCGGTGTACTCCCAGCCCTGGTGGCCGAACCAGAAGTTGTACTTCAGGCCCATCTTGTCCATCACCGCGAACCACTGGCCGGCGAAGGAGCCGACCACGATCAGGATCAGGCAGACCCACAGGAAGTTGACGCCCAGGCGCTGGAACTTCGGCTCGTGCCCGCCGATCACCGGCGCGATGTACAGGCCCGTGGCGAGCCACGCGGTGGCGATCCACAGCACGGCGAGTTCCGTGTGCCAGGTGCGCGTCAGCGCATAGGGCAGGATATTGGCCAGCGCGAAGCCGTAGGCCTGCTGGCCCTCCACCTGGTAATGCGCGGTGGTGGCACCGAGCAGGATCTGGGTGAGGAACAGGCCCATCACCGTCCAGAAATACTTGGCCGTCGCCTTCATCGAGGGCGTGGGCTTGAAGTCGGCCAGCGGGTCGCGCGCCGGCGGCACGGCCGGACTTTCCTTGTGGCTCTGCACCGCGTGGTGCCAGCCGAGTAGGCCTATCCCCAGGATCAGGAACAGGATACTGAAGATCGACCAGATGAAGGTGGTGCCGCTGGGCTGGTTGCCGACCAGCGGATCGAACGGCCAGTTCTGCGTGTAGCTCACGCTGTGCCCGGGACGCTCGGCCGCGGCGGCCCAACTGGTCCAGAAGAAGAAGGCTGTGACGACGCGGCGATGCTCCATCTCGGCGATGGTGTTCTCGCGCATCGCATAACCCTCGCGCAGCTTGTGCGTGGCCGGGTCGTTGCTGAACAGGCTGTCGTAGTGCAGCGCGACCACCTCCATCGCCTGCGCGCGCAGCGGCGACACGGCGATCGTGCCGGTGGCCGCGTCGTAGGTGTTGGTGCGCTCCTCGGACTGCACGCGCGCCTTCAGCGCGGCCTGGCGGCCGGCATCGAGCGAGGCGAACGAGGCGGCGCCTTCGTCGCGGGCGAGCAGTTCCAGCATGGTGGTCGCTTCGCGGTGCAGCCAGTCGGCGCTCCAGTCCGGCGCGACCAGCGCGCCGTGGCCCCAGATGGAACCGAGCTGCTGGCCGCCGATGCTCTGCCATACCTGCCGGCCCTGTTCGATGTCGGCGCGGGTGTAGAGCGTGTGGCCGTCCGTGGTGACCACGGCCGTGGGCAGCGGCGGCGCCTGCTGATGGACTTCCTTGCCGACCCACAGCAGGACGGCGAACGAGGCCAGCAGCAAGGCCGCCAGCCCCAGCCAGAGTTTTCGGGTGGTACTCATTGCGCGTCTCCCTTGAGGACGCGCGCATCTTTGGCGTTGGGCAGGGCAGCGGTCTTGATGCAGATCAGGCCGCAGCGACGCCGCCGTGCGGACAATTTGTCGCAAGGCATGAACCCGGCTCCTGGCGTCGACGCGGACGGAGTGCGTCGAGTGCTTCCTTGCGGGGATACGGTCCGTCCTGTCGCCGGCCGCTCGCCGGAAGCGCGCCTGCTAGCCAGCCCCGGACCCGCCGATGTCGCCCGTGCCGACGAGCAGCGCGTGCACGTCGCGACAGATCTGCCGCTCTTCCTCCGTGGGCATGACACGAACCTCGCAAGCGGCATCGCCGTCGTCGATCCGCTGCGCACCGCTGCGGTTGCGTGCCGGGTCCAGGCGGATGCCGGCCCACGCCAGTCCCTCGCAGATGTCGGCGCGCGCCTGCGCGTCGTGCTCGCCGATGCCGCCGGTGAACACCAATGCATCGATACCGTGGAGCACCGCCGCCATGGCGGCGATCTGCTTGCGCACCGACAGCACGAACATGCCGATCGCCAGCTTCGCGGCCGGCTCCTTGCGTTCCAGCTGGCGCAGCCGGCGCAGGTCGCCGCTGATGCCCGAGACGCCGAGCAGGCCGGAGCGGTGGTCGACCAGGCGCTCGAGCGTGCGTGCATCCATGCCCCTCTCGCGCGACAGCCAGGCGAGCACGCCCGGGTCCAGGTCGCCGCAGCGCGTGGCCATCATCACGCCGCCGCTGGGCGTCATGCCCATGCTGGTGTCGACCGAGCGCCCGGCGCGCACCGCGGTGATGCTGGCGCCGCTGCCCAGATGGGCGATCACCAGCCGCGGCGGGGCCTGCGGCCATTGCGCCAGGATCGAGGCGCAGGAGAGCCCGTGGAAGCCGTAGCGCCGCACGCCGTCGACGAGCAGCGCGCGGTCCACCGGCAACGTGCGCGTTTCCTCCGGCAGGCCGGCGTGGAATGCGGTGTCCAGGCAGGCCACCTGCGGGACGTCGGGAAAGCGGGCCTGGGCGGCGCGGACCACCGCCAGCGCCGCCGGCACGTGCAATGGCGCGAAGGCGCTGGCCGTTTCCAGTCGCGCCATCACGGCCGCGTCGATGCGCGCATGCGCCAGCAGGTGCGGTCCGCCATGGACGATGCGGTGCCCGATGGCATCGGGCCGCGGTACGTCCATGCCCGCCAGCAAACGCGCGATGCGCGCGAAGGCCTGCACGTTGTCGGCGACGGCGACGGTCTCCTCGTGCAGTGTGCTGCCGTCGTGTCCCGCGCGCACGCGCAGCAGGCCGGCGGAACTGCCGATCGCCTGTGCCTCGCCGGTGACGTGCGGGCTCGCTTCGCGCCCGTGCACCTGGAACAGGCCGAACTTCAGCGAGGACGAGCCGCCGTTGATCGCCAGCACGTGCAAGCGACGTGGTGTCATGTCCCCGCCGTGGGTGGCGTCCAGCGCCACTGCGCCACCTCCGGCAGGTCCTCGCCGTGCTCGCTGATGTAGAGGCGGTGGCGTTCCATCGTGGCCCAGTAGCGGTCCGTCGCGTCCGAGGCGAGCGCCGCCAGCCGCTTCACGCGCAGGATCGCGTCCAGCGCGAGCTGGTAGCGATCCAGGTTGTTCATCACCGTCATGTCGAACGGCGTGGTGGTGGTGCCTTCCTCCTTGTAGCCGCGCACGTGGAAGTTGTCGTGGTTGTGGCGGCGGTAGGCCAGGCGGTGGATCAGCCCGGGGTAGCCGTGGAAGGCGAAGATCACCGGCCTGTCGCGGGTGAACAGTTCGTCGAAGTCGTGGTCGCTCAGCGCGTGCGGGTGCTCGCCGGGCGGCTGCAGCACCATCAGGTCGACCACGTTGACCACGCGCACGCGCAGGTCCGGCGCGTACTCGCGCAACAGGGTCACCGCGGCGAGGGTTTCCAGCGTCGGCACGTCGCCGGCGCAGGCCATCACCACGTCGGGGTCGCGGCCCTGGTCGGTGCTGGCCCACTCCCAGATGCCGGCACCCACGCTGCAGTGGCGCGCGGCCGCGTCGATGTCCAGCCATTGCCAGGCCGGCTGCTTGCCGGCCACGATCACGTTGACGTAGTTGCGGCTGCGCAGGCAGTGGTCGGCGACCGACAGCAGGCAGTTGGCGTCCGGCGGCAGGTAGATGCGCACCACGTCGGCCTTCTTGTTGGCGACGTGATCGAGGAAACCAGGATCCTGGTGCGAGAAGCCGTTGTGGTCCTGCCGCCACACATGCGAGCTGAGCAGGTAGTTGAGCGAGGCGATCGGCGCGCGCCAGGGAATGTGCCGGGTGGTCTTGAGCCACTTGGCGTGCTGGTTGAACATCGAATCGACGATGTGGATGAAGGCCTCGTAGCAGGAGAACAGGCCGTGGCGGCCGGTCAGCAGGTAGCCCTCCAGCCAGCCCTGGCAGAGGTGCTCGCTCAGCACCTCCATCACGCGGCCGTCCGCGGCGAGGTCCACGTCCACGGGCTCGATCTTCGCCATCCATGCCTTGGCGGTGACGTCGAACACGTCCTGCAGGCGGTTCGAGGCCGTCTCGTCCGGGCCGAACAGGCGGAAATTGCGCGAGTCGAGATTGAGCCGCATGACCTCGCGCAGGTAGCCGCCGAGCACGCGCGTGGACTCGGCCTCCACCGCGCCCGGCGACGGCACATCGAGCGCGTGGTCGCGGAAGTGGGGCAGGGTGAGCGGCTGCAGCAGGGTGCCGCCGTTGGCGTGCGGGTTGCTGCCCATGCGGCGGCGCCCGGTCGGCGCGAGTTCGGCCAGCTCGGCACGGAAGCGGCCTTCCTCGTCGAACAGCTCGCGCGGCCGGTAGCTCAGCAGCCAGTCTTCCAGCAGCTTCACGTGCGCAGGATCGTCGAAATCCTTCAGCGGCACCTGGTGCGCGCGCCAGGTGCCTTCCACCGGCAGGCCGTCGACGGCCTTGGGGCCGGTCCAGCCCTTGGGCGTGCGCAGCACGATCATCGGCCAGCGCGGGCGCGTGGGCGGGCGGTCCGACCCGCGGGCGTCCTGCTGGATCGCGCGGATCTGCGCGAGCGCAGTGTCCAGCGCGCCGGCGAGTTGCTGGTGGACCTGGGCAGGATCGTCGCCGGCGACCACCAGCGGGTCGTAGCCGTAGCCACGCATCAGTTCGCGCAGTTCCTGATCGCTGATGCGCGCGAGCACGGTCGGGTTGGCGATCTTGTAGCCATTGAGGTGCAGGATCGGCAGCACCGCGCCGTCGCGGGCCGGGTCGAGGAACTTGTTCGAATGCCAACTCGTGGCCAGCGCTCCGGTTTCCGCCTCGCCGTCGCCGACCACGCAGGCGACGATCAGGTCCGGGTTGTCGAACGCCGCGCCGTAGGCGTGCGCGAGCGAGTAGCCGAGTTCGCCGCCCTCGTGGATCGAGCCCGGCGTTTCCGGCGCCACGTGGCTGGGGATGCCGTAGGGCCACGAGAACTGGCGGAACAGCCGGCGCATGCCGGCGCGGTCGCGCTCGATGTCGGGATAGGTCTCGGTGTACGAGCCCTCCAGGTAAGCGTGCGCGACCAGCCCGGGACCGCCGTGGCCCGGGCCGATCACGTAGATCATGTCCAGGTCGTGCTGCGTGATCAGCCGGTTCAGGTGCACGTAGATCAGGTTCAGCCCGGTGGTCGTGCCCCAGTGGCCCAGCAGGCGCGGCTTGATGTGCCGGCGCTCCAGCGGAACGTCCAGCAGCGGGTTGTCCTGCAGGTAGATCTGGCCCACCGTCAGGTAGTTGGCGGCACGCCAGTAGGCATGCATGCGATCGAGCAATTCCGCGGACAGCGGTGGCATGTCGGGCTCCGTGTCGTTGGCGGGCAATGAGGCGCGTTCGAACATAAGAACCTCCGGGCGTGGAGGCGGCGTATTCCGTGCCGCGGTGGTCCCGGCAATGCTCCGGCCACGGCCGCCGGTGCGTGTTGACCATGGTCAAGCGCGACGCGGGCCGCGCGGAGCTCAGCCCAGGAACATCGCGACCACCACGACGGCCATCGCGGCGGTGGCCAGCCAGCCGGCCGCGCGCAGCCAGCCCTTGACCACCAGCGTGCCCATCACCCGGGTGCGCGTGGCCAGAACCATGGTCGCCGCCATCAGCGGCACCGACACCACGCCGTTGAGCACCGCCGCCCAGAACAGCATGCGCATCGGTTCGACGGGCGAGAGGCTCAGCAGCGTCCCGGCCGCGGTCGCCAGCGCGATGATCAGGTAGAACAGCTTCGCCTCGCCGAAGCGGTGGTCCAGGCCGTAGCTCCAGCGGCCGACTTCCGCCAGCGCATAGGCGCCTGATCCGGCAAGCACGGGTATGGCGAGCAGGCCGGTGCCGACGATGCCCGTGGCGAACACGGCGCCGGCGAGCGGCCCGGCCAGCGGACGCAGCGCTTGGGCCGCGTCGGCGGCGCTGCGGACACTATCGACCCCGTGCCCGTGCAGCACCACCGCCGCCACCAGCACGACGAAGAAGCCGACCAGGTTGGAGAAGGCCATGCCGATCGCCGTGTCCAGGTCAATGCGGTGGAAGCTGCGCGGCGCCTCGCCCGGCTGCAGAAGCAGGGGCTCCTCCTGCGCCTGCTCTTCCTCCTCCACTTCCTGCGCCGCCTGCCAGAAGAACATGTAGGGGCTGATCGTGGTGCCGAACATCGCCACGACGGTGACCAGGTAGGCGCGGTCCAGCCGCAGCGTCGGCAGCGCCAGGTGGCGCAGCGCGGACGCCCAAGGCACGCGGACCACGGCGGCGGTCAGCACGTAGGCGAACAGGCTGATGGTCATCAGCTTGAGCACGCGTGCATAGCGGGCGAACGGCACCGCCACCTCCAGCGCCACCGACAGCCCGGCCAGGGCCAGCGCGTATGAGGCCCCGTTGCCGCCCAGCAGCATGCCGGCGGCTTTGCCCATCGCGCCGATGTCGGCGGCCAGGTTGAACACGTTGGCCACCAGCAGCAGGACCACCACGGCCGCCGTCAGCGGACGCGGGAACACCCGGCCCATGTTGGCGGCCAGGCCGCGGCCGGTCACCCGTCCGACGTGCGCGCACACCGCCTGGATGCCGACCATCAACGGCAAGGTGAACCACACCGTCCACAGCGTGGCCAGCCCGAACTGCGCACCCGCCTGCGAGTAGGTGGCGATGCCGCTCGGGTCGTCGTCGGCCGCGCCCGTGACCAGGCCGGCGCCGAGCGTTGCGCGCAGCGGCGTGCGATCGGACGCGGGCTGCGTGCCGCGGCGCCGTCGGATGTTCATGGAACAGGCCTGCAAGGTTGTCACGGCGCAGCGTGGCCGTGTCCGCAACGGGCCGGCTTGATGCGGATCAACCCGCGGGCGGGCAGGTTGCCGCAGGCCACCGCCGAGTTGACCAAGATCAAGCCGGAGCGCCCGGGGCGGTGAGCCAATGGCCGTGCAGGGGACATCCGACCGGAGGCTACCGTCATGCCCGCCACCACGACCCACCACGCAACCACGGACGGCGCGCACGACTTTCCCGTCGCCGCGCTGGAAGGCACGCACTGGATCGACCACCTGCGCGACCACACGCCGGTGCTGATCCGGCCGCTGCGGCCGGAGGACCGCCAGCGCGAGGAAGACTTCGTGCGCGCGCTGTCGCCCGGTGCGCGCCGGTTCCGCTTCATGTGCACGTTCAAGGAAGCCAGCCCCGAGCTGATCGACCAGTTGATGGACGTCGACGGCGACCAGCGCATGGCCTTCGTCGCGCTTGCCCACGAAGACGGCCAGTTGCGCGAAGTCGGCGTGAGCCGCTACAGCGCCTGCGCCGACCGCAGCCGCTGCGAGTGCACCGTCACCGTCGCCGAGGGCTGGCACCACCGGGGGCTGGCCGTCCTGCTCATGCGCCACCTGATCGACGTGGCGCGCCAGCACGGCTTCCGCCAGATGTTCTCGATCGATTCGGCGGACAACGAACCGATGCGGGAGCTGGCCCATTACCTGGGCTTCAGGCGGACCATCGATGCCGGCGACGCGTCCCTGGCGATCCACACCCTGGCGCTCTGACGCACACGGAGGGACACGCCATGAGCATGACGAAAACCGGGATGAAGCCCGATGGCCCCACCACCATCTCTCCGGCCGGCGGCCAGCCCACGGACGTGCTTGCGCTCGCCACCTCGGCCGCGCCCTGGAGTCCGGCGGTGCAGGTCGGCGCCGAGCTGGCATCGCGCTGGGGGAGCCTGCTGACCGGCTGTTCCATCGCCCCGTCGCTCGCCGGCCTCAACGGACCGGAGTCCGAGCCTTCGGTGATGAGCCTGCTGCTGGACACGCCCGCGCGGGACATCGAGAGCGCCGATGCATTCCGCCAGTTCGCGCGGCACCGGGGTGTGCCGCACGCCTCATGGGTCGTCGCACGCAGCGGCCTGGCCCGCACCCTGCGGCAGCTCGGCGCCTGGCACGACCTGGCGGTGCTCGAACGCGACATGGTGGAGGAAGATGCGCTGATCGAACTGCTGGGCGAGGCGCTGCTCACCTGCCGATTGCCGACGCTGGTGTTGCCGCCGCAATGGAACCGCACGCCGCGGTTCTCCCGCGTACTGGTCGGGTGGGACGGCAGCCTCGAAGCGGTGCGGGCGATCCATGCGGCGCTGCCGTTTCTGCTGGATGCCGACAAGGTGATCCTGCTCGACGGCGGCCGGCGTAACGCGGGCGAGCAGGGCGCCTACGCGCCGCCGTTCGAGCCGTTCCTGTTCCTGGCACGCCATCACGTCGAGGCCGATCCGGTCTGCGTCGACCTTGCCCCCGACGAAGCCGGCGCCGGCCTGTTGGCCCGATGCACGGGCGCGCGGGCCGATCTGCTGGTGATGGGCGCCTTCGGCCATTCGCGCCTGCGCGAACGCGTGCTGGGCGGGGCGACCCGTCACGTACTCCACCATGCGCAGACGCCGGTATTCCTGGTGCACTAGACCGTGCACGCGGGAGCCTTTCTGATCCTTCCCCCGTTCACGGGGGAAGGTGCCCGCAGGGCGGATGGGGGAGGCCTTGCGAAACACTCGCCCAGGCATCGCGCCCAAGAGCGCCCCCATCCGCCTGTCGGCACCTTCCCCCGCGTTCGGCGGGGGAAGGCTCGGAGTGCCGGTTTGCGGTTAGTGCTTCCCCCGCGTTCGCGGGGGAAGGCTCGGAGTGCCGGTTTGCGGTTGGTGCTTCCCCCGCGTTCGGCGGGAACACAGCGCTGCAGCCGTTTGACCAAAGTCAGAGGGGCACGCCTTCGCGCCATGCATGATCGACATCGACCGCGACCTCGGCGACGCCTGGCATCCGCACGCACCCCAAAGTGTCTCGAAACCCACGATCCGCAGGGAACACCCATGGCCATGAAAGCGACCACCCAACGCTACGGCGCACTGTCGATCGGCATGCACTGGCTCATGCTGGCGCTGCTGGTGGCGGTGTATGCCTGCATCGAGCTGCGCGGCATCTTCCCGAAGGGCAGCGACCTGCGCGAGGCGATGAAGGCATGGCATTTCATGCTGGGCCTGTCGGTGTTCGCGCTGGTGTTCGTGCGCATTGCACTGCGCGTGGCAGGGCACACGCCGCCGATCGTGCCGACGCCGCCGCGATGGCAGCAACGCCTGGCTGGGCTGGGCCACCTGGCGATCTATGCCTTCCTGATCGTGATGCCGCTGCTGGGCTGGCTGGTGCTGAGCGCCGCCGACAAGCCGGTGCCGTTCTTCGGCATGCGGTTGCCTGCGCTGCTCGGGCCGGACAAGGCGCTGGCCCACCAGCTGGAAGAGATCCACGAGACCATCGGCACGATCGGCTACTACCTGATCGGCCTGCACGCGGCCGCGGCGCTGTTCCACCACTACGTCATCCGCGACACTACGCTGCTGCGCATGCTGCCGCGGCGAAGCCGCTGAGTTCCGGCGCCCCGGGAGGCTGCGAACCTGCGTCGCCGGCGCGCGCGGCCATCGATCACTGCACAGGAAAACCGCATGAGCGAGACCCAGGAATTCAGCCTCACGCTGACGCAGGAAGCGGACTTCGTCTTCCGCATCGCGTTCGACGACACCGCCATCCCCGATTTGCATACCGACGAACCACCGCCGCTGGGCGAAAGCCGCGGCCCCAATCCTTCGCGCCTGCTGGTCGCGGCGGTCGCCAACTGCCTCAGCGCCAGCCTGTTGTTCTCGCTGCGCAAGTTCAAGAACCATCCGGGCACGCTGGTGACCCGCGCCACGGCCCGGCTCGAGCGCAACGAACACAACCGCCTGCGCGTGGCGCACATCGGCGTGGCCATCGAGCTGCCCGAGCCGGTCGCCGACTACGCCTTCGCCGAGCGGTTGCTGCAGCAGTTCGAGGACTTCTGCGTGGTCACCGAGAGCGTGCGCCAGGGCGTGCCCGTCGATGTGACCGTGCGTGATCCGAGCGGCACCGTGGTGCACGACAGCCGGCAGCTCGCCTGAGCCGGCCGGCGATACGCGCCTTCAGTGCCGGAGCAGGAGCGGAAGCGGGCTTCGCTGCAGGAGGCCTGCCGTGGTGCGGCCGAAGCGGTGCTCGCCGCGCCGCCGCTCGACGCTGGCGCCCATGACCAGCAGGTCGGCGCGGTGCGCCAGCGCCGCGGCCAGCAGGCGTTCGGCCGCGATGCCGCCTTCGCCCTCGACGTATTCCGTCGCCACCATCGGCACCTCGTGGGCGGCCAGGTGCTGCGCGGCGGTTCTGCCCAGTGGCCAGCGGTGTGCCGGCCCGCCGCCATCCACCGACGGCGGTTGCAGCAGCACCACGGACTGCGCGCGCTTCAGCAGCGGGAGTGCCGCATGCACCGCGCGGCTCGAAGCGAGGGTACCGTTCCACGCGACTGCCGCGCGCATCACGCGGCCGGGTGCCATGCAGTTCTCCGGCAGCGCCAGACAGGTCGCGCCCGAGACCAGCGCCTCGGCGAGCAGCAGGGTCGCCCGTTGGCGGGGCGCGCCGGCCAGTTCCATGACCAGCAGGTCGTTGCAGTCGCCCGCCATGCCCAGCGCGGCGCCGGCATCGCCGATCGCCACCTGCCAGCGGGCGTCGTGCAGGCCGAACCGGCCGGCCCAGTCGGCAAACGCGCGGCCTGCCAGCATCGCCTGCTGCAATTCGTCCTGCGCGTAGGCGGCCATCTCCTCGACGAGCAGCGGTGGTCCCGGCGGACGGGCGCTGCGGTCGCCGATGTACAGGCCGGTGAGCGCGGCCTGCGCGTCGGCGGCGAGTTGGACGGCGTAGCGGACGCCCGGGGACCAGTCGTGGAATGTCGTGCAATGAACGGCGATGTCGCGCACCGGGTGCCTCGTGGATGGATCGGCGGCGGCGTGGGTTTCCCGCCGCCATGCCCGAAGCGTGAGGGTCGCGGGCGCCTCGCCATTTGATCCAGGTCATCCGCGCATCGGCGCGGTCCGCGCCAGCGCGCATCGGTTGACCTGCGTCATCTGCGCAGCGCGGAAAAACCCTAGCGTGTGCGCACCTTACCCAGCGTGCGCAGAACCGGAGGCCCGCCATGTACGACGTCCTGGTCAACGCGATCAATTTCGAAACCTGGCCCAGGGGTGCGCACTACGGCGCCCAGCTCGCCGCGCAGATGCAGGGCTCGCTCACCGGCGCCTACATCTATCCCTCGCCGCTCTACGCCACGCCGAGCTTCAGCACGCCGGAGCTGATCGAGGCGGTGATCGATACCGCGCGTGCGCTGGAAGCGAGCGCGCTCGCCGCGCGGCAGCCGTTCGAGGCATGGGCCAACGGCATGGGCGTGGCGCAGGCCAGTTGGGTGGTCGGGCAGGGCCAGTTGAGCCATGCGCTGGTGCAGATCGCCACCTGGCACGACCTGCTGGTGCTCGAGCGCCACCCGGAGTGGACCTGGGCCTCGCCGGGAGACCTGGCCGCGCTGATCCTGGCGGTCGGCGTGCCGTGCATCGTGGTGCCGCCCGAGCCGGTGAGGACGGCCACGCTGGCGCGCGTGGCGATCGCCTGGAACGGCTCGACCGAAGCGATCCGGGCCGTGCACTCGGCGTTGCCGCTGCTGCAACAGGCCAACGAGGTGCTGCTGCTGCGCGGCGAGCCGAAGGACGTCTGCCAGGAGGTGTCGTGGAAGCCGCCGTTCGACATCGACGCCTACCTCGGCCGCCACGGCATCCGCGTGCGCTCGCAAGAGGTCGCCTGCGCGCCGGACGAGGCCGGCGACATCCTGCTGGCGCAGGCCGAGCGCTTCGATGCGGACCTGCTGGTGATGGGCGCCTACGGCCGCAGCCGCTTCAGCGAATGGGCGCTCGGCGGCGCCACCCGGCACGTGCTGTGGAACGCGCGCCTGCCGGTGCTGTTCCGCCACTGATGCACAGCCTGGACACACCCTCATGCGCGCGATGGTCCTGCACACGATCGGCCGGCCGCTGACGCTGGAGCAGTTCGACGATCCGGAACCCGGCCCGGACGAAGTACGCCTCAAGGTCGAGGCCTGCGGCGTGTGCCGCACCGACCTGCACGTGGTCGATGGCGAGCTGCCGCACGTGCGGCCGCCGGTGGTTCCGGGCCACGAAGTGGTCGGCGTGGTCGAGCGCGTGGGCGCACAGGCCTCCGGCCTCGTCGTCGGCCAGCGCGCCGGCGTGCCCTGGCTCGGCTCGGCCTGCGGTCGCTGCGGCTACTGCCGCAGGGGACAGGAAAACCTCTGCGACTTTCCGCAGTTCACCGGCTACACCCGCCCCGGCGGCTTCGCCAGCCACATCGTGGCGCGCGCGGCGTTCTGCGTGCCCTTTGCCACGGACGTCGACGCCGTCGCGACCGCGCCGTTGCTCTGCGCCGGCTTGATCGGCTGGCGCGCGCTGGTGAAGGCGGGCGACGGAGCGGATCTCGGGCTGTACGGCTTCGGCGCGGCCGCCCATCTGCTCACCCAGGTGGCGGTCCACCAGGGGCGGCGGGTCTACGCCTTCACACGCGCGGGCGACCGGGACGCCCAAGCCTTCGCGCGTGCGCAGGGCGCCTGCTGGGCGGGCGACGCCGATGCGCCGGCGCCGGTGCCGCTGGACGCGGCGATCATCTTCGCGCCCGCCGGCGAGCTGGTGCCGCTGGCGCTGCGCGCGGTGCGCAAGGGCGGGCGGGTGGTCTGCGGCGGCATCCATATGTCCGACGTGCCGTCGTTTCCGTATCGCCTGCTGTGGGAGGAGCGGGAACTGGCCTCGGTCGCCAACCTGACCCGCACCGATGCGCGCGAGTTCTTCGCGGTCGCGGCGCGTGCAGGCGTGCACGCCACCACCCGGACCTATCCGCTGGAGAGCGCCAACCACGCGCTGGACGACCTGCGCCGGGGCCGCCTGAGCGGGGCCGCCGTACTGGTGCCTTGAGCCGCGCGGCATCACCCGCGGGCTCGATGCACGAGCCGTCGTTACCGACTGTTACAAAGCGTTGTCGAAGCGTCGTCGAGCGGTGACACCCGCCGGCTAGCCTGATCGCGTCTCCCAGCCGACCCGGACACCGACGCCATGAACGCCATCGCCTCCCTGCCGCTTTCTCCGCTCCACGCCCGCGTGCCGCAGGGCCTGGTCGCCTCCGGCCCGATCGACGTCGAGGAGCTGGGCCGCCACGTGCCGGTGCTGCGGCGCAAGCTGGCGGCGGGGCAGCACGTCTACCACGTGGGCCAGCCGTTCCATGCGATCCACCTGGTGCACGCCGGCTTCCTGAAAACCTGCGAGCTGGCCGAGGACGGGCGCGACCGCGTCACCGGCTTCCGCATGCGCGGCGATCTGCTCGGGGTCGAGTCGATCGGGCTGGGCAGCTATTCCTGCGACGTGATCGCGCTGGACGACAGCGAGGTGTGGGAGCTGCCGTACCCGGCCGTGCTGCAGGCCTGCCTGCAGATGCCGGAGCTGCATGGCCGGCTGACCGCCGCGCTGGCCGAGGAGATCCGCAACGACCGCGCCTGGATGCTCGCGCTGGGCACGCTCACCGCCGACCAGCGCGTGGCCGCGTTCCTGCTCGACATGGCCGACCGCCACGTGCGCCTGGGCTTCAGCCCGCGGCATTTCCTGCTGCGCATGGGGCGCACAGACATCGCCAGCTTCCTCGCGCTCAAGCACGAGACGGTGACGCGCGCGCTGTCGCGGCTGGAGAAACTCGAGTACATCGCGGTGCAGCGGCGCGACGTGCGCGTGCTCGATCTCGACGGCCTACGCTGCACGGCCGGGCAGGGCGTGCGCGCACACTGAGGCGAGCCGGCGTGGCTCAGCCCGTCGCGTGCCCCAGCGCGCGCCCGAGCGCTTCGCCCAGTTGCTCGATCCGGTACGGCTTGCGCAGCAGTTCCACGCCGCTGTCCAGCGCCGCGTCCATGCCGATCGCCGAACGCTCGTAGCCCGAGGTGAGCAGGGCAGGCAACGCCGGCCGGATGCGTCGCGCCTCGCCCACCAGTTCGAAACCGGTCTGCCCGCTACCGAGCACCACGTCGGAGAACAGCAGCCCGATCCGCGGTTCTGCCTGCAGCAGCTCCAGCGCCTGCCGCGCATCCTCCGCTTCGACCGCCTGGTAGCCGAGCGAGCGCAGGAAGCGTACGGCGACGGCACGCACGCCGGGTTCGTCCTCCACCACCAGCACCAGCGCGCCGCCGGCTCGTGGCATCGGCGTGGCGCCGCCTTCGGCCGCTTCTTCCGGAGCCGCCGCGGCCGGCAGCAGCACTTCCACGCGGGTGCCCTGGCCGGGCCGGCTGTCGATGTTCACCAGGCCGCCCGATTGCCGGGCGAAGCCGTACACCATGCTCAAGCCCAGGCCGCTGCCCTTGCCGGCTTCCTTGGTGGTGAAGAACGGCTCCAATGCGCGCGCGAGCACGCCACGCGGCATGCCGCAGCCGTCGTCCTCGACCACGAACGACACGTAGTTGCCGGGCGCAACGGCCGCACCCGGCCCGATCGGGCGCTCGCGCGCGGTGATGCGCAGGTGGCCGCCCTCGGGCATGGCGTCGCGCGCGTTCAGGGCGAGGTTGACCAGCGCGGCTTCCAGTTCGCCGGCATCGGCGTGCACGGCGGGCACCGAGGCGGGGCAATCCAGCGTCACCCGGATGCGCGCGCCGAGGGTGCGCATGAGCATGTCCGCCAGTTCGTCGAAGGTCTGCTGCGGGCGGATCGGCCGCGGGCTGAGCGAGCGGCGGCGCGCGAAACCGAGCAGCTTGCGGGTCAGGTTGATGCAGCGGTCGACCGCGCGCGAGGCGCTGTCGATCAGCTCCCGCGCGTCGCCCTGGTCACCGTATTCGGCATCTAGGATCTGCAGGTTGCCCGAGACGATGGTCAGCAGGTTGTTGAAGTCGTGCGCGATGCCGCCGGTGAGCTGGCCGAGCGCGTCCAGGCGCTGCGCGTGGGAAAGCTGCTCCTCGCTGCGGCTGCGCTGGATCGACGCGGCGAGCATGTTCGCCGCCAGTTGCAGGAAGTGCAGTTGGTCGCTGTCGTAGGCGGCCGCCTCGCGCGACAGCGCGAGCACGGCGCCGGCCGGTTCGTGGCGGTCGAGCAGGGGCACGATGGCGACGTCGCCGAAACCGTGCGCGGCGAGCGTTGCGCGCAGTCCCGGCAGATCGTCTGCGCCGGCCTGGGCGAGCGTCCATGCGTCGCGCTCCCGCGCGGCGAGCCAGCCGAGCAGGTTGTCGCTCGCCAGGGCGCGCGCCAGCGCGTCGGTCAAGTCAGCCGGAAGCCCGCTGGCTGCGCGCAAGGCGCCGCCATGGTTGCCGGATGCCACCGCCACGGCATCGGTCGCGAGCGCTTCGGCCAGCAGGGCAGGGACGGCCGAGCGGGCGGATTCGTCCCCACCCGACTCAAGCACCAGCTTGCCCAGCCGCGCCAGGTAGGTATCGAAGCGTGCGCGCTGCAGCGCCTGGCGCGCGCGCTTGGTCTCGGAGATGTCGCGGATCGACGCGGCGAACAGGTCGCTGCCGATCGGGCTCAACGCGATCTCCACGGGGAACGCCTCGCCGTTGCGCCGCACCCCGGTCAGCTCGTAGCCGGCGCCCATCGGCCGCACGCGCGGCTGCACCATGTAGCTGGAACGGTGCGCGATGTGCGCCTCGCGCACGGCCTCGGGCAGCAGGTTCTCGACACGCAGGCCGAGCAGCGTCGCGTCCGGATAGCCGAACAGCCGGTGCGCCTGCGGGTTGGCCAGCACGATGTCGCCGGCGCGGTTGATCGCGACCATGGCGTCGGGCGCGGTCTCGAACAGTGTGCGGAAGAGTTCCTCGTTGCCCGCGGTGCCGGAAGGCGTCATCGCGTTCACTCCCGCCGTACCGGCACGCTGAAGATGTAGCCCGCGCCACGCACCGACTTCAGCAACACCGGCGCAGCCGGGTCAGCTTCGATCTTGCGGCGCAGGCGCCCGATCTGCACGTCGACGGCGCGGTCGAACGGCCCGGCGTCGCGCCCGTAGAGCAGGTTCATCAGGTGGTCGCGGGAAAGCACGCGGTTGGCGTGGTTCACGAAAACCTTCAGCAGTTCGAACTCGCCGCTCGTCAGCGCCACCAGAGCGCCCGCCGGACCGGTGAGCTCGCGCGCATCGAGGTCCAGGCGAAAGCCGGCGAAAGCGAAAGCCGCGCCGGCCTTCGCCGGATCCGCACGACCGCGTTCTCCCGAGCGCCGCAGTACGCTGCGGATGCGCGCCAGCAACTCGCGCAGGTCGAACGGCTTGGTCACGTAATCGTCCGCGCCGACCTCCAGCCCCACGATGCGGTCGACCGCGTCGCTGCGCCCGGTCACGATGATCACCGGCCCGCGCCAGTGCTCGTGCAGGTGGCGCGTCAGCTCCAGCCCGTCCTCGCCGGGCAGGCCCAGATCGAGCAGCACCAGGTGCACCGTGCCGGCGGCCAGTTGCGCCAGCATGTCGCGGCCGTTGCCGACCGTGGTGACCAGGAACCCCTGGGCGGAGAGATAGCGCTTGAGCAGGGCCGCGATCTCGGCGTCGTCATCCACCACCAGCAGGTGCGTCTGCTGGGGTGCCGCGCTCGGGTTGCTGGAATCGATGGCCGGCACGGCTTCCTCTTTTGATGGATGCAGGTTCGCGGCAAGGCCATGACGACCCGCGCGCCGATCACAGGGATCGCCCGCCTGTATATCAAACTGTATTGATGGACGTCATGGCGTGGGCTGGTCCGGCGCCGTAGCGTCGACGGCAACGCCCCTCGCGGGCGCTCGGCCGGGCAGGGGAGCGATGCTCTACAAGGCAATCGCCATCTGGGCCGGCATCCTCCGTGTCGCTGCCGTGGCTGGGCGCCAAATCCCACGACCGGGCTCGTGGTGATCAGGCTGGTCTGGCTCGGGCTCACCCTGACCTTCGAAATGGTTAGTACGTTCAAACTACGGCTTGGCCACATCCGTATCAGGAACGAATTTCTCGTACCAAGGTTTCAGATAGGGCGCGTGCGTATGGAGCATGCGAAGTATTGAAGCACGCTGCTTTCCGGGAGAGCATTCGCGTTGGATCTGGTCGATCCGGTCGGTGAGCTTGTAGAGGTCGAGCCACGCCCGTAAGTCAGCTACGTCGCGGCACGCGTATACGGCCGCGTCCATAGCCCTAATCTCTTGGATGGCCATTGCAATGAGCGTCGTAGCCTCCTTCAAGGTTGGGCGATTGAGCTGGAAATCACCCAAAAGCCGGTCGACGTCAAGCCCCGCGTACGAGGTCCGTATGCGCTCTTCGTTCTTGTGAATCTGCGACTTTTCTTGATGCGTCAGGCCTGCGTTGGAGTCGGAGTGCACATGGCGATTACGCCAATGGATTAGAAGCATCACGCAGCAGGTTCGAAACCGGGTTTCGTATCCTGATGCGTCCTCCACGGGGCAAATTGGAACGAAGAGTAGACTTGCTAGCTCAGAGAACCGTTCGGCTACTGAAGGGTTTGGTTTTCTTGCGCTCCATTCCGCAGTCAGATTCGCAAATCTCGGCAGCTTCGTAATCGCACGCATGTACTGGGCCAGCGCTTCCACCGTCACAACCATCGCTGCGTGCACAGCTGCCTTTCGAGCTTTGCGCGCTGCAACCAACGGCTCCTTTGGAGCCCAGTTGATGTTCAACCCTTCGGGCTTCTCGTGATGTTGCCCAATCGCTGCCAACCCTACGGCAATGGTGTTCAAGTCGGCCACACCATTTCCTACGACCTGGAGAAAGTCTGCCAATGCCTGAGTGCCGAAGGTGATCGCAGGCTTTGTCGTGTCGGGCACCATCTTGGCGCAATCAGTTGAGGTCGATCGAACTTCGCTCTGTGTTTCCGCCATCGTGTATTCCCGAGCCTATTGATGTGACGACGCTAGGACTCGAACCCATAATTCCCGCTTTCAATGTGGTTGGCCTTTAATCGGCGGGCGTGATACCAATTTCACTACGTCGTCGACCTCAGTATACCCCAGTGCTTGCAAATCCAGGAGTGTGGCGTGCTCTTGTCATGACCTGTGCCGCCGGTTTACGGACATCGATGGAGTTGGATGCGGCTACCAAATTCAAGGAAGCACAGCCAGCATCATCGAAGCAATATTGCCCATGCTCTCAATGGCGAAGCATGCCTGATCGTCAGTCACCGTACTTACCCACGGGCGTCCGTATCCCGTACCTTGTTTGTTGCGCAGCCCATTGAGTGCGCAAGCTAGCTCGTAGGCGGTTTCCTCCACTCGTTGAATCTCGCAAACGCGGGATGTTGGCACATTAGGTACCGCAAATCCGATGGCCATGAACGCTTGTGCAAGCAAATAGGGAAAATTGTCGAACTTTGGCTCTTGGCCGGTCTTTTCGAGGAGAACGTGTTTCGCGGCAGCTTCCAGAAAATCCTTGGCGGTCCCCATCAGTAACGGGTTGTCCAAGGCGCCCTGACGGGCGCGTCGGGCGTAGCTGCGTAAGGCCATCGTGAGTTGCACGCCAGCCAAATTGCCCAACATCTTGGGGCGGAGCACCCCTGTCGAACGCGGCGATAAGGTTATTAATGGAATCTGCGCCACAATAATTCGTGGACTTCGGACGGAAGCCGCCCGAACCGCGCACCAACGTGATTAGTGATTCCACCAGCGCCTGACCAGCCTTCATGTCGCCAGATGTCGCCCAACTCAAGGTGGCTGGCTTGAATTTACCAACGGGCTTTTCGGACTGCTGGCCGGGATCGGCCGAACCGAGCTTGGCCTGGTTGATCTTTTGCTCGATCTCCAGTGCTGGGGCATCGCCGCTCTATTTGGTCGGCAAAGAGCCTTGCGAGAGCGATGGCAATCGGATCGGTAAGGGGTGGCCGCTGGGTCCTTAGTAAGCCCAAGTTGGAAGAGTGCCACGTTTTGCAGCTAATCGCTCTAAGTAGACGTTGCTCTGTAGATAGATGCACCTCGGCAGCATCATGGATCATGCTGCAACAACTTGCTCTCCTTCCGCCTGGCCTGGCTCATCATTTTCGCCCAACATCGCCCGGTAGTGATCCATATGCTGGGTCTGATCAAAAACCAATCGAAATTTATTTAAGTAATAGGTCACGTCGTAGTCGCCGAAGTCGGTCAGGTTCTCTGCGTCTGCGTGTGATTGGCGATTGAGATAGCGAGCCAGCGCGCTGAAGCGATAATCCTGTTGACCTATTCGCTTGAGAGCCTCTTTGAAATCATTTTGGCGACGAGTGAAGTAGAAAAAGCGCTCACAGATACCGCGCATCGCGTTGGCGACCATGATAGGCGTTGCGTGCCCCGTTTTGGCGTCCTTGATGACCTGCCAATAGGCTTCATAGTCGTTGAGAAGATCCGTGTGCAACATCGGAACAACAGACGAATGGTCATGTTTGACCACTCGTTTGAAATCAATCTGCTTGTGACTTGGACCCACATGGATCAGTTCGTGGTGAAAGAACAGGCTATGAGTCAACACAATCACCTGCTTCAGCTGCTTGCCGTCCTCATCCTCTAAATCGATGATGTCGTGCGCAATGATCGATGCAATGTCATACACGTAGTTATGAGACAGGCTGGAAATCGGATCGTCGATCACAACGATTTTTCGGTCGAGAGGGGTCGTGGTATCCGCAACTGCTGAACCATTGATCAGTTCCACAAAATAGAGGAACGTGATCAGGGTTTTCTCACCCTCACTCAGCGATCGGTAGTTGTCCGCGGCACCGCCGCTACGCGTCAAGCGGTACTGATTTGCATTGGCCTTCATAATCTTGAAGGCATCGACACCGAGTGAGGCCAGGCGCCCATTGATAGCCTCCACTGCCTTGTCGGTTCCCGCAGTATTTCTACGGAGCTCGACGAGTTGACGCTCGGCGTCGGCCACACATCTTTTCATCCCATCGAGCTCTTGAGTCATACTATCGACCGCTTGCCTAATCGCATCGACGGAAGTCTTGTAGACATTGATGGCCGGTGAATGGTCGTGTCGCATACGCGCCCAAAATCCATTCTTGATCCGGATGAGTTCGTTGCTCCGATCCCTAACACGGACGTTGAACTCGATTACTCGATCATTGACTTGCGCTACCGCGACGCGAAGAGCCTCCAAATCTTCTCTAGAGGGTTTGAGTGAGATCGTGTGACCAGGTGATGAGCATTTTCTCTCCATAGAACTCACGTTTTCAGAGAGAGTTAGCTGCGTTTGCGCCCAGACCCGCTCTAAGTTGGAATGCCCTTTGGCAAATGGCTCGTGTTCCAGAACGTTCTCCACGGCCCGGCTCAATATTGTCACCTTGCTCCGGTATAGCTCGGTTCGCTGCTGGACCTCTTGGACCCGGGTTTCAAACGAAGTGTCAAATAGTCTCGCCAGTTCGTTCGAAAAGTTGTGAGGAAGGTTCTGTTGGCAGAATGGGCAATGACTGTCGTGCCCTAAGAATGACCGCCCCTGTCGTACCCAGTCCATGTTCCCGAGCGCCTGTATTTGAGCCGCAAGGGTGCTGTCCCCAGACCCCACAATGGCCTGACCCCATAAGGCATCTCCCTCGATGCCATCAAACCCCGTAACGTCCACCGAAACTTCGGAACGCGTGACGGCAGTTCGATCGGAGACATCGTTCGTTCGAATGATGAGTTCTTCAACCGTTAGCGGTGTTTCGCTTAGATCGAATGGAGTAGCGCTCAGCTGGTCAAACACTCTCTGTTTAGCGCCGCCAAAGCCCATCAGCCATTCCTTCAGCGGGCCGTTTTTGTGGTCCGTATAAACCGACCACACAGCATCGAGAATGGCCGTGTGGTTTCGCTCGGCTTCCTGTTCACGCTCCACCAGTTGCTCGGTGATTTGATCAATTCGGATGCGCCATTGCCTCGCTTGCTTTTCTAAAGCCTCTGCTTGTTCCAAGGCGGCAGCTTCGGGTTTGCCGATGGTGAAAATGCCAGGCATGTCGCTCCGATTGCGGAACGTCGATTCGATGAACTCTTCGTTGTAGACTAAAAACTGGTAGGGCACGTTGTGCGTTGTGTCCACCGAGCATTGGGCGAAGGGCTCTTGGTTGTTGCCGTTGTGGTGTATGACTTCGCCGATGGCGGATTTGCCAGCGCCATTGAGTCCGTAAAGGAGGGCGACCCGCTTGGTCGTGACGAAATCGATGGTGGTGGGTGTGGCGGGGGAGAAGCTCTTGTGACCCTGGATGGTGACGCTCTTTATCATGGCCCGCCTCGGATCCTTCCAATTAACCTTTGAACAGCCGGCAAGAGAGATGCCAAATGCATCGAATACCCGTTGGAAATGGACGCTAGGGTATCCTCAATCATCATGGCGGCGATACTGCCCATCTTCTCAATCGCGAGCCTGGATTGATGGTCGGAATCGCACCTGCATGAAAAGCTCCCGAGAGATTTAAGGTCTCTTAGGAAGTTGCGGGCCTCACCTTCCGACTCCTCCAAGAGCTGCCGGATTCAATGTCGCTCCGCCCGTCTGAAAATACCCCATCACGCCGGACACTGCGCGATGCTTGGTCATCGCTATGATCGCCGGCAGGTGCGCCCCTGGCGGCTGGCCTCGGTCACGAAGCCGAAGCGCAGGCTATGTCTCCCAAAGTCGCCCTCTCCAGTCCCGCGAGCCGGGCCCGCCGCTGCACCAGCTCGCGTACGGCCGCTGGGGAGAGGGGAGGGCCGACGCGGTCCTTCCACAGCCGCTGAAGTTCGCCCCTCGGTGATGCCGGACGCATTGAACCAGCCTTCTAGTGCCTGGGCGGCCTCAAGCTCGGCCAAGATGACCGCGGTCTTCTTGCGCGACCGCCCGCCCGCGCTTCACTGCGCCGGGCGGCGCGCTGAGCCGTGCGGATCGCTGGTTGCTCGCAGGGATTTGGCAATTGCTTCAGTCGATGAGCCGTCGATAGTACGGCGACCCCGTGGCCAGGGTCCACAGACCCGGCTTGGCCTTGAACCTGGCGGCCACCAGCGCCCGCCGGCGGCAGTTCCCACACCAATTCGCCTTCGGCCGACCGGCGCTCCGCGGGATCGACCACAAACTGAAACACGGTGGCTTCCGGCATCGGGAGCGCAAGCTCGACACCGCAGCGTGCCGCGTGCCGGCCGGCCGAGTAGCGCAGGACGCTGGCGTAGCTGCGCGTGGTGGACGAGCATCTTTGATTTTACATAATAGACATTATGCGCAATTGGCTGACGCGGCTTGCCCACGCCGTTCACGCGACCTTTGGCGCCCTTCAATCCCTTATGCGCAAAGGATTGATGGCATGCCCAAGCGGCGCTTGAACTGGCATTACGACGACGACAAACAAGAATTCCTAACCCCCAGCGGCCGGCGCATCTCCCTTCACGAGATCGCCGGCATGCTCCACGCCAAGGCCGAATGCCACATCGACCTAGAGGGACCGTGGGCCGGCTGGCGCATCCGCGGCGCCGCACTGATCCCGCCGAGAAGCACGATCCGCGGACCGCACCTGAAGCCGCACAACCTAGCGGCGTTTCTGAGGTGGGCAGTCCCGGCCACTCTGGCAGTAGAACGACCGAGCATCCCCCGCGCAGCGGACGTACTGGCCATCCCGCACCAGCGGGTCAAGGCCGGTTGAGCCGTCCGGCATCTTGAAAGTACGGTAGACCAGGCCGCCCGCCCCGGCACACTGGTAGCCATCCGGCAGCTTCTCTTTGATCCGGTAATAGACCTTGGCGGACAGCGCAGGCAGCGGCGCCGTGGATGGCGCCCGAGGTGCACCCAAGTCATACGCAGGCTCGGCCGGCGCCGGCGCCTCAGTTACGAACCGGTAGTGCAGCGCCAACGCGACCGCGATGACGCCGCTAACGATCAACATCCCTGCCCACCGCATAGTCCCTGCTCCCTGTTTACTGCAGGAACAGGATAGCCGAGAAGCCTTACGCGACAAGGCTTCCCGGAATTAGTGAACGCGATCGAGCTGCAGGAGTACAGAAAAGCAGGGTTTGCGGGATGACGTCGGACTTCGAACGAAGTCCAGCAGATGCGGGCGGTCGAGTCTCAGGCTCCGAGACGGAATTACGTGCCGCCCTAGTGGACGCGCGTCCCGCGCTCGGCTTCGCCCTCAGGAACGGGACTTTTTCGTCACGTCACGCTTGCTGGCCAGCGCAGCGAACTGCGCCTGCAGCT
This sequence comes from Frateuria sp. YIM B11624, assembly GCF_049727805.1. Taxonomy (NCBI): domain Bacteria; kingdom Pseudomonadati; phylum Pseudomonadota; class Gammaproteobacteria; order Lysobacterales; family Rhodanobacteraceae; genus Frateuria; species Frateuria sp. YIM B11624. The sequence goes on along the minus strand of NZ_JBCNYA010000001.1, from coordinate 173,447 downwards.
TGACCAGCTCGGCTCGCAACTCGGCATTAACGGCGAGAAGATCGTCACGCTCGCGCACCACATCATCGTGCTGAGCATCCGACACGCCCAGGCGATCCAACGGCACCAGCACCCGCTTTGCGCGATACCGGGCGGCACGCTGGGCAGGCGTCAAGGCATCCGCCTTGCGTGGACGACCACGGCCCCGCTGAAGGGCAAGGGACATTTCAGCCGTTCCGGGATCGCGTGCGTCTTTCATACCACGCCCCGCAGCAACCGTCGCCGGCAGTAGCCGACCCACCAACCCCACGCCACGCCGTATAGCAGGAACGCATTGGCCGACTGCCATGCCGGCACATCACTGGCCAACCACAGCACCAGCGGCAGCGCAATGAGAGGAAGGAAGATCATCGAATCGCTCCGAAACGCCAGCCACCATGCCGGCCATGTGAGCATTTTACGTGACGTCACGGAAAATAGCAATATCCGTGACGTCACGCATTTATCGACGGTTCATTTTACGTGACGTCACGTTTATTTGCCGCCCCCGAACGCATCAGGGTTCCACTGGCCATACTCCGGCGGCACGTAGACCGTAGCCGTCGCACGCGGCTTCGACGGCGCCGCCGAGCCATCGCCCAGGCCCACCGATGCACCCGGCAGCGCGGACGCCACGACAGGCCCATTTTCCCGGATCTGGCGCACAGTCTCCTGCGAGTAACGCTGCCCCGGATCGACCGGCCACGCCGTGACGATGATCGTTTGCAACTCTTTGCCCTTGCCCCACGTAAGCCGCACCCCGTACGGCCGGTGCGCCACCGTGACGCCCAGGGCACGAAGCTGGCCAATGGTCAGCGAGTCGATTACCCGGTTTTGGTCCGAGGCGAGCCATTGCACCAAGCCATCGAAACGACCATCCGGGTACACCATATCCGCCACGAGCCGCGCCCTGCCCTGATCGCTCAGCGACCACACGTAAGCGACTTCAGGCGGCATTTCCGCGTGCTTCGGCTTCACCTCCGAAGGCGGACGAACCGGCGGCACCGCCGACATAGGCCGCGCCGCAACCGCTGCGGGTGGCGCCAGCGACGGACCCTTGCCAGCCACCGCAACAGGCTTCTCGGCCCCCTTTGGCTTGGCAGTGAAAAATCGAATGTAGAAGAAGCCGCCGACTACCGCGAGAACACCGGCTAGGACGAACCACGGCATAACCGTTTTCCAGACGGTAATCGAACCTTCCTCATAAACATCCGTATTCGTCGCATCCGGTTTATAACCGTGATACAGCGGAAAAATCGCCGGATCGTATTTCTTTTTAGCCTTGCCGACCTTTTCGAACTTATCCGGCCCGGTCGTATGGTAATAGGTCGCAAGATAACTCCCTTGCATACCCACAGCCGTTAGTTTCTGGAAAATGGTTTTGCGCTCGACACGGGCACGAATCGCCGCATGCAAGCGCTTGTACCACTGCGAAATCAGGAGGATATCCATACCCGCCTGACCATGTTCCGCAAAAAACGTTTCGATATCCGCCGGCAGCGCCTTCAAGCTCTGCACGTAATATTTGTGGCATTCATCGATTACCACCAGCGAGTCAGGCTCCACGATTTTGTGAACCGTGGGCATGTCATCTTCGGACAGCAGCACCAGCAGGCTACGCACATCGCCCGCATCCATCTTCAGGTAATCGGCGATTTTCTCATGGTCGAGGCCGTTGAGCCGCGCGAACACCTTACGGCCCTTTTTGATCGCCGGCAGGATATGCGTAACCACCGCGTCATACGATTTGCCGGCACGCGGCACACCTTCGTTGAAGATCAGCATCGCGTCACCACTGGAAAGCGGTCAGCATTTTCCGGCTCACGCGGAAAGCGTAGCCGAGCCCAAGAAGCGTCAGGCCCGCGCCCAAGCCGATACGGTCCACGAAATAGCCAAGCGACGGGTCGAGCTGACCAAGCAGCCGCCCGACGCTGTAATCCGCCATCCACTGCGGCACGGGAATGACTTTGGCAATCTCACCCACCGCCGAAAGAATGGTCTTGATTACCTGCAACGACATATCGTGGTAGAAGCCGGACCACGCTTCCCACAACGACCGAATAATGCCCAGCAGCCAGTTTTTTAGATCGGTGAGCCAATCCATTTAGGAGTCTCCCAGCGCAATGCGAAATGCGGCATAGGCACACGTAATCAAAATGATAATGCGCGCCAAATCGAGTAAATCGCCAAGCTCAGGTCGGCAATAGAAATCGAACGTCATTTCCGGCAACCAGTCCGACGCCGGCAGCGTCCACACCGGGCACGCGCCACCCATGCCGGTCACCGTGAAAAAGCTAGTCATCGACTTCCCAATGGGCGTCTCTTGCACCGACGTCTGGAAATTGCCCACCACCGACGAAACCGTGTCCGTGCTGGGCGTGTAGAGCGTGCCCAGCTCACCCACCTGCCCCGTGCCCAGGCCCTTGTTTTGCCCCTCAATGGCGCAGCGCGTCGCCCACGCCTGATAGGCGATCTGCTGCGCGGCCGCGTCGCCGGTCACGATAGGCGGCGTGCCGCACGTACCGCCGCCGCTGGACGTCACCGGCGGGCCACCGCTCGAAGAACCCGGCGCCGGATCGCCGCCGCCATCGGTGGGCGTGCCCGAGTCGCCCGGACCGCCGCCGTTGTTGGCCGTGCCGTCGCCACCGCTGGTGCCGTTGTTGTAGTTGTTCACCGTGGTGTTATTGACCGTACCGCCAGCACCACCGCCCGGCGGCACGGGTTGCTGCGTGTAGTCATCCGAACCGACGATATCGCTCGGCGGATCGGGCACCTTGTCCGTGGGCGGCATAGGCGGCGGGTTGCCCGTGCAGAGCGTTGTTTCACCGCTGCTGATGCAGCCACCCGGCGCGCCGGGCTTGATGTTGTGGCACACCTGATTGCCGTTCGCGTCGAGCGCGCACGCATCGCCCGTCGTCGGGTTGTAGCAAGAGCCACCACCGCAGAGCTTCGGCGGCGGCGGCGGCGCAGGCGGCGGCGTGGTATCACCACCCGGACCACTACCGCACGTGTCGCCGGTCGGCTTGTAGACGGCGGCGCCGCCACACACCCGCGTGCCGTTGGCCAGCTTCACGCACGTATTGAGCGATCCGTCCGTGCCGTCCGTTGGGTTGGTCGGCTTATAGCTGCAGCCGGCGAGACAGACGTTGATATTCGAACCGGGGATGCCCGGATAGCTCGGGCGCGCCTTGCAGATATCACCCGGCGGCGTCACGCACCCGCCGTCAACAGTGCAATTCGGCGGCATGGTGCTGATGTCGAAACGATAGGAAGAAAACCAGTTGGTGTTCTCGCGGGAAACGCGCCACACGTACGTAGAAGGCGCCGCGTACACCGACAGTTGGCACTCGCTGGTGGGCGCCCAATACGGCGCGATTTCGATCGCCGCTTGCTGCATCCACGACCGGTAGGCAACGCACCAGTCGTGCTGACCCTCGTACGTCTTGGGATAGGAGCCCGGATCGGGCCCCTGCCCCAGCGCAAGCGCCGGCCACGGCAACAGCGCCAGCACCACCAGCAACAGCAGCGCACGGGCTTTCATTGCGCCTCCGAGAGGCCTTTGATGATGCTGAAGGAACACAGCATCCCGAACAGGAAAATCACGATTTGCAGCAGCATGCGGACCCCCTAGAAAACACAGGGGGCCGAAGCCCCCCGCGTAGTTGCCTGACCTGCGCCCAGGCTTAGCGGCCGAAGAAGCCGGCCAGCTTGTTCACACCCCACTTCACGAAGTTGGGCGCGGCCTTGATCGCACCGGCCGACAGGATCGCAGCGGTGACGGTGGTGGCCGCCAGACCGGCCAGGACGGTGGAGAAATCGATGCCTTCCATTGTTGGACCCCTTTACTTGCGATTGAAGAAATTGGCGAGCGTCCCGACCATCCACGCCACGAGGTAGAAGTAGACGGGCCAGACGACACCAGCGTTGAACGCCGCGATCACTTGCTCCTGAGTCGGCATTGCAAGGAACGACTGCAAGGTTTGTGTCGAGGCGTATTCCGGCCGCGACAGCAGCACATACCCTTGGCACTGGTCCGGGCTCTCTGCGGTCGCCGTGACCGTCCCGTCAGCGTTGAGGTAGATGCACTGCGCCACGGCCGCGAATCCTTACTTGGACGCCGCAGCGGCCGGCGCGGTGCGCACGGCAGCGGCCTGCGGAATCAGCACCGCACGCGAGAGCGTGAGGCGACCGTTGGCCACGCCGAAGGACTTCGGCGACAGCACCGCCGGACCCGGCGGCAACGGTTCGTCGGTCGAGAACTCGAACGACGTCGGCAGACCATCGACGGTCAGCGTCGCCCACTGCTTCCAGTAGTGGCGCACCTGACCGTCGCGTTCGAACTTCGCGGCCTCGGGCTCGCGCTTGAGGATTTCAATTTGCATGGGTATTCCCCTCTGTGATTTGCGGCAGCAGCCGCCATGCGATCACCCGACCACCGGGCGTTATCGTTACCTTCCAAGGCGACGCGACGAACTCGCCCGTAAGCTTGTCCATGTAGCCGCCGTTGACCTTGCGAATGTCCGCCGCGCCGCCGAGCGCATCGCGTGCGAACAGCGGGGCGCGCCAGTAGCGCACCCACCGCTTACCCTCGACGTCGAGCCCGCACGCGCCATGCATGCGCGCACCCTTGGGCACCCTGCCCGCCTGATCGGGCGTGACCTTGCTGGCGTACTTGGCCATGTAGGAGACCGGACGTTGAATCCCGCCCTTGGGCGCGGCGACGTTGGTCGAGCCGTGACGCCACCACCCGGCCTTGTCGGGCTCTGGAAACCGGCAGCGCGCCGGAATCCACAGCATGCAGTGATAGTGCACCGCGCCGCGCTGCTGAAGCTCCAGCACCCACACCATGCGCATGGGCACACGCGCCTTGCGCTTGAACCAGTTGCGCACGTGCTTGGCGAAGGCCGACAGGTGCAGCGGCTTCCAGTCGTCCACGTCGCGATAGGTCAGCGTGACGAACAACCGGCGCCAGAGAAAACCACCGGACAGATGCGCCGCGGAGTCGAGCGCATGGGCGCTGTTGCGCACCGCTTTGCCCAGGCGACGGACCCGAGAAAGGAGCCGATCAATTTCGACTTCTTCACGGACCGTTGAGCAACTTGTTTTAGAAGTGACAAGCCCCGCAAGCCCGGCAGCGACACCGCCGCCGCTCGCTGCGCTCGCGTCGGCGCCATCGCTGCCGGAAAAGCCCTCTGCGCCCACGAAGAAACGCGAGCGCGCCATATCCTTAAACGGCGCATCCATCGCGTCCTGCTGGGCCACACGCTCGCGCAGGCTGGACGCGCGCAGCGCACACAGGGCACGCGCCGCGCTCGACTCCCAACGGCGCATCGCGAGCGGCGCAGGACCTAGCTCGCGGTTCAGTACGTCAGGTGGACACAGATCGACAGGCGGCACGCCGGCCCCCTGCCCTTCAATGCGCTTGATCGTCGCCCCGTCGAGCGGCACGAAGGCGACATGCCCGAGAGAGTCGCGGACGTGCCGGCGCGGCTCAGTGGGCGCCGTCATCGATCACTCCGAACTCGACGCCGAGCTGCGAGAAATCCAGCTCCACGCCGTCGTCCACGCAGGCTTCGATAAGGATCAAGCGGCACTGCAACAGCGCTGCTTCGATGTTGGGATGGCCCGCGCAGGCATGCACGTCGGCCAGATCGCCCAGGAGCCCGCCAAGCTCGCTCAGTGCACTGTCAGCCATGGCAGCGCTCCCGCTCACCACGCAGGCGCGACTCCCAGCGCGACAGGTGATCGATGATCCGCTCGCGCCGCTGCAACGCGGCGATAGCCAGCGACAAGCCCGCTGTCACGCCCTCCGCGTAGACCAGCGCAGCAGGCACTTCGACGGCCGGCGCCGCGCAGCGCTGCAACGCGCCCAGGTGCGCCGACAGCCGCGCATCGAACGCGGCCGAGGTTTCCGAGGCGATGCGGACCGGCGCGCCCATCACGCATGCCGCCGGAACAGCCAGCGCAGCAGCGAACGCACGCGCCGGAACAGCTCAAGCGTGCCGAGCAGGAACACGTAGAGCAGCAGCAGGCCGAACGCGGCGTTCATACGTGGTCACCGCAGCGCAGGCAGCACAGATCGTCATCGACGGGCCGCATGTCGCCGCAGGTGTCACACCAGAACTCGCCCAGCGCTTCCGCGTCATCGACGGGCTCAACCACCTCGTCGCAGTCGGTGCAGTAGGCGTTGCTGGAATCGCCCAGCTCTTGCAGCTCTTCGCCGCCGCAGTTGGGACAGGTACTCACCGGCGCACCCCTTCCAGCGTGGCCCGCTGACGGGCAACCAGATCACGGAAGGGAGAAACGAGGGTTCCGAGCCAGAAGGCAGCTACGAGGAACGGGAGAGCGGCTAGCGCATGCATGAATTGGCCCCTGTCCGTCACAGGCCCTGTGACGTCGGGCGCATGTATATTCCCCTGTGACAGGTCTGTCAACTGGGGTGTTACATGAATGCCACGATTCAGCTGCTCGACAAATACAAGGCCGCGTGCGCAATCCTTTCCGACAACGCCTGCGCAATCTCACTCGACGTGACCCGCGCAGCGGTCAGCAAGTGGCGGAACGGGCAAGCGCATCCCGACGCGGACAGCGTCGAAAAAATGTGCACGAAAACAGGTGAGCAGCTAAGGCACTGGCTACCGCTGATCGAGGCCGAAAGAGCACGAACGCCAGAGGCCCGCAAGGTGTGGCTTCGGCTTGCGCAGACAGCTGCGGCAATTGCACTAACCGTTTCGTTTGGACGTCTAGACGTCCATGCGGCACCCAATCACGTCAGCCTCACGGCTGGTCAAACGTCCTCTGTAGACATTATGCGCAATTGACTGGCCCGGCTTGCTCACGCCGCCTGTCGTCGCCCGAGCCGACTGCCCGGATGAAACTCGCTGCTTCATGCAATACGGGAGGCTCTCGAGCCTCCCGCTTTTCCGCCCGGATGATCAGAACACCCAGTTCAGACTCATCCGTGCCGCCTGGTCCTTTGCGTCCGAAGCAAACTGCCCGCTATACGTCGCGTCGATCGTGACCGCCGAAGACGGCCGGAACCGTAGCCCCGCGCTGATCGTTCCCGCGTCGTCGGCAATGGGCACACCCTGGATGGCGAACGCGGCGCCGCCACCGGCGAAGTGCATCTGCGCTGCCGAATCCACATCGCCCCAGGCATGCTGCCAGCCGACGCTTCCGAACAGTGCCGTACCGGCATCGCCCAGCTTCATCTCGCCGCGCAACCCCAGGGTGCCGAAGGTCTGGCTTGAACGGTCCGAGTCGATATCCAGCGCGCCGAACGAGCCATGCTCGTGGATCGTGGGCGTACGCAACTGCTGGTACGCCACGTTGACGAACGGTGCCCAGGAACCGCGCGAGCCGTCGAACACATAAGCGCCTTCGACATAACCCTGTGCCGCGTGGCCGTCATCGTCGCTTTCCACGCGGGCGGCGACATCGCCAACGGAAACGCCGCGATGCGTGCGAATGTCCTGCTGCCCGTACAGGGCGCCCGCCTGCCACTGGAAGGCCCCTTCGCGGCCGCCGGCGTACAGCCCCGCCGTATGCGTGCGGACGTCGGCCGACGCGTCGCGCGCCGGTACCGAGGCCGAAATCTGGCCGCGGCCCAGCGCAAAGCCCACTCGCGTCGACTGGCCCACGACGGTATCCGCGCCTACCAGCAAGCCACCGCCGTTGGCGTTCATGCGCGCGGCGTTGCCGTCGCCATCGTGGTTGCCCCAATGGCCCCAGCCTGAGGCCCAGGTGGATACGCCTTCGCTTTCGCCTGCGGCAGCCGTACTCAGCAGATGGGTGTTGATCGCCTCGAGCTGGTAGCGCTGGTCGTCGGCGATGGCCGTGCGCACGCTGGCGTGGATCTCGCCGGAGAGGCTGTCGAAGGCCACACGGGCGTCCGCGGCGTCGAGACGCAGGATTGCATCGTAGGCGGCCGCGCCCGCTCCCAAAGCCTCGACCGCACCCGCGGTCGCGCGCTCGTTGCGCGTGACCGCGACGTCCGGGAACGCGACCGCATTGCGGATGAGCGTGAGGTTCACCGCATTGGCCGTGTAAGCCAGCGATGGCGTAAGGAAGGCGAGATCCGTGGACACACGCCCGAAGCTGCCCGTGACGCCATTGGCTGCCGAGAGGATCGTATACGTGGTCGAGGTGTTCCAGTTCCCACCGGTGCCCAGGCTCACCACCGACCCACCCTGCAGGCTGGCGTGCCCACCGACGTCGAGATGATCGCTCTTCCCCGCATCGGTCACGTCAACGGTGTAGCGCGTGCCTGCAGCCATGGTCAGGTCGCCGGTGAACGCAAGCGTTCCCGTGGTCCCCTGCCCGCCCGGCGATACCTCCGCCCCTGATCGGAGCACGGCGTTGCCACCCGTGCCCCTGCCCGAAAGCACGGTGCCGCTGGCCATGGAAAGATCGCCGCCGAGCTTGCCGTCCAGTTGCAACGTGCCCGCCGTCACCTCGGTCGTGCCCGTGAAGGCACTGCTGTCTCCGGTCAGGTGCAAGGCGCTGCCGCCGAGTTTGCGGAACGACCCTTCGCCGGACAGGACACCGGCATAGGTCACGTCGTCGGAGCGATCGAGGATCAGCGCACCGTGGTCGACGATATCGCCGGTGACCGAGCCTGTCGTACCACCCTCGCCGATGTGCAGCGTGCCCGCGGCGATCGTCGTCGTGCCGGTATAGGTATTGTTGCCGGTCAGGCGCAGCTCGCCCGCGCCGTTCTTGGTGAGGCTTCCCACCGATGTTCCATCGGCCACGACACCGCTCAGCGTCGCCGCGCCGGAAGCGTTCACGTGGACGGTCGAGGCACCTGCCACGCTCACCGCATTGGACAGCGCGAGGCCATCCGTCGCGAGGTCCAGTGTCGTGCCACTGGCCAGCGCCAGGGCGCCGGAACCGATCGCGCCGCTGTCACCCAGGCGCAACGTTCCTTGCGTGACCAGGGTGCCGCCGGTGTACGCATTGGCATGGTCGAGCGCCAGTGTGCCCGCACCGCGCTTCTCCAGCGCGCCGCTGCCGGCAATGGTGCCGTTCCAGGCGAACGCGTTAGCCGCGTCGGCGATATCCACCGCCCCGCCGCTGGCGAGCGTCAATGCGCGGGTCGTGGCGTCATAAGCGGTACCCGTGACACGCAGGGCGCCGCCGTTCAGCATCACGCCGTTGGCCGCGGCGCCAAGATTGCCGTCATCGCCGACGGACAGCGTGCCGCCATTGACCGTGGTCTCGCCCATGTAGGTGTTGGCACCATTGAGCACCAGCGTGCCGGCATCGTTCTTCGCCAGGCCTTGCGTGCCCGTGAGCACGTTGTCGATGGTCGCGACATAGCCCGCCGTCGATTCGCTGCCGTCGCCGACGCGAATCACCGGCGTGCCACTCGACCACGTCAGCGCCACCGAGTCGCCCGTCATGTGATAGCCGTCGGTGAGGAACTGCAGCCCGTTCGCGGCGACCTGTCCGTCGGTGCCGTCCACCGTCACCGTGCCCGGCGCGCCGCCGAACACCGCGAGACCCGGCTGCGGCGTCATCATGCCGGTGATGCTGCCGGCCGCGTCGGTCCAGTTCGGCGAGGTGGTGGACCAGGTGCCGTCGCCGCCACCCATCTGCGCGCCGCTGGCGAGACCGTTGGCGTTCCAGAAGTTCAGCGTGGTGTTCGAGACATCCAGGATATTGATCTGCTTGCTCCCGAGTAGCGTCACCAGCTGCAGGGCATGCCCCGCGGGTGTCGCCCCGAACGCCAGGCCGCCGTTGGTTTCGGTCAAGGCGCCGGTATAGGAGAAGATCGTGTAGACGCCCGGCCCCATCCCGCCGACGTCGCTGACGTCGACCGTCACGCCGTTCAAAGCGAGGTTTCCGTCCACGGCGACCTTGTCGCCTGCGCCGGCCGCGCCCAGCTCGACGTCCATCGAGCTGCCTTGCGCCATCGAGAGGTCGCCATTCACGCTGAGCGTGCCGACGGAGTGGCCCGGCGACAACACCGAACCGTTGGCCATGCTCACGTTGCCGTCGATGCTGCCGTGCCCGCCAAGGGCCGCGTCGGCAGCCACGTCGACGTTCCCGGCAAGCGTGGCGGTGCTACCCGCCGTGCCACCGACGATCAGCGTGCCTGCCTGCACCTGCGTGCTGCCGGCGAACGTCGAACCGTCGCCGTCGAACAGCAGCGTGCCGCTGCCCTTCTGCACCAGCTGCCCCGAACCTGCGAGGGTGTCGGCGAAATTGACCGTGTCCGAGCGGTCGAAGGCCAGGATGCCATTGTCCGTCACGTTGCCGCTCAAGCTGCCGGCGGTGCCGCCATTGCCCACGGTCAGCGAGGTCGAAGCGCCGAGAAGCGTGCCCGTGCCCGCGCCGCCGTCGACCGAGCCGGTCACCGTGAGGCCCAGCGGTGCGTTGAACTGGATGGACTGGGCGGATACGTCGCCCGTCACGGTCGAGGCGATCGCATTGGACAACACGAAGGCATTCGCCGAAATGTCGCCCAGCGTCTGGATCGCATTGGAGGCGGAGGTGAGGCTCAGCGTCCCGGAAACATCCGCGACAAGCTCGCCCGCGCTGACGCCATTGCCGACCTGGAGCACGTTGCCGCTGGTCCCCGTATCGAGCGTCAGCGCGCCCGGCGTGATGACGCTGCTGGATAAGGTGACACCGGCATCGCCGGTAAGGGTGACCGAACCACCCTGGAGTTGCGCGGTCGGCGCGAGCACCCCTCCGTTCGAGGCGAGCGAGATGTTCCCCGTGGTCGTCAGGCTCATGGGCAGGGTGAGGACACCGTCGCTGGTGAGGCTGATGTTGCCTGCCGCCCCGCTGGCGATGCTTCCGATCGCCAGGTCGCTCGCGGCGTGGATGGCGATATTGTTACCCGTCGCCGTGACGTTTCCGCCGAAGCTGTTCGCGTTCGACAGCAGTACGTCGTGGGTGCCGGCGTTGAAGTTGCTCGTTCCCGTGATGTCGAATGCGCCGCCTTGCGTGATCGAGCCGCCGGTCGTCGTCAGGTCGATGGCGCCGGCGCGCACACCCTTGATGGCAAGCGTGGCGGAACTGCTCGTCAGGCTCGTCAGCCTCGCCGTGAGACCGATGTTGCCATTCAACGTCAATGCGGCCGGTGTGGAGACGACAAGCGAGTGCGCACCGTCGATCGTGCTTGAGACACCGATGGTCGACTGGCTCTCCAGGGAGCTGTCGGTCAGCAATGTGAGCCGGGCGACGAACGCCTGCGGCCCCGTGGAGATGATCGATCCGCCGAGCCCCGTGACACCCGCATGGTTCAAGGTCACCGAGCCATCGATGTCGATATGGTCGAACGTGAACGGCGCATTGTTGCCCTGGCTCTTGACGTCGCCGGTGCCGGTGATCGATTTGACCTCCAGCGCACCCGGGCTGACGGCATCCGGCTCGAACATGATCTGCGCACCGAGGGTGTCGCCATCGAGCTTCACCGCATCGATGGAATTGCTGGCCGCCGAGATGACCTCCGCCGCGCCGCCGTCGGCCACCTCGAGCGCGCCCTGGATGATCGATCCGCTCTGCAGGTGCAACTGGTTTCCAGCACCGTTGAACAGTACGGCGGAAGCACGTGCGCCTCCGCCACCGGCGGCCAGGCCGCCGGCGATCGTACCGGCGTTCGTCAGCGAAGCACCGCCACGCGTGACGATGCCAGTGCCCGCCGCGCCATTGCCGGTGCCCGCACCGCCCTGGATGGTGCCGCCGGCGTTGTTGGTCACGATGAGACCGGCGTTCAATGCGTTTATGCCGGCACCGGCGTCACCGGCATTGCCGCTGATACTGCTCGTGCCCCCAGCACCGCCGGCACCGCCGTGGATCGTGCCCGAATTGTCGATGTTCGCGTTGACACCGAAGAGCAGCAAGCCATCGCCACCGCCACCACCGCCGCCACCGATGGCCGGGCCGACCGACTGGGAGCCGCCCGCGCCACCGGCACCTCCAACGATCGAAGCACCAGACTGGATCGTGGCCGTGAATCCATCCACGGTGTCGGCCAGGCCGACTCCGCCGCCGCCGCCACCGCCACCACCGGCGGCGCTGCTGGCGGACGGGTTACCGCCGTTGCCGCCATCTCCGCCGGTGACGACGGAGCCTGCAACGAAATCGCGGGACGCGTCAGCCGTCCAGATACCCGAGCCACCGCCGCCACCGCCGCCCGGCGCACGCGGTGCATCCGCGCCGTCGGTGCCGCGAACTCCCGCCCACACGTTACCGCTGCCCGTGCCGGGCGCGCCGCCACCGCCGCCCGCGCCGCCATCGGTCCCGTCCTGCCCCGTCGCACCTTCGCCACCGGTCCCACTAGCCGGTAAACCGCCCGGTATTGGCACGAATCCGGACAAGACGACCGCGCCTCCTCCCTGCCCGTTGCCGGCGCCGCCCGCGCCGGCCCGAGAATCGGCTGTCGGCGCGCCGCCTTGTGCGCTGCAGGCCCGGGTATCGGTTGGCTGGCACACCTGGGCCAGGGCCGGCGTGCCGAAAGCCCAGAGGCCCGTGGCAAGCATGGCGCCCCACAGGAGCCGAAGTCGGGGCGCGGTGGATTCGCCACCCACGGCAAGATCATGGTTCGATGACGAAAGCTCGGACACGACCTGGACGACGCGCAGGTCACGGTTCCACACGAGTTGGTATACGCGATTCACTGGATTCCCCAATTGGCATCAGCGCCCTTGCCGAGCTGGCGCAACGGGCGAATATTACGTCTGTTGGGTGTCGGGGACGACCTCGATTGGCACGGTGCACTACGAGCCATATGACGCTTTTTTTAATTCTCGGCCGACCCCTATCTTTGTTGGGTGCGAGAAACAGGTCGATGATCAGTTCCGGCCCAGAAATTTGTCGGGAACAAGTTGCGCTGTTCCGAACTAAACTTCGTCTGCGAGTGAGCCGGCGAGGCGGCTCATCACTGGTTTAAGCAAGCCGCGGTGACCGAGCTTTGGTTCCGGCCTGTTTGATATATACCGTCCGGTGGGGGTGTGCTCGCTCAGGAGGCCTGAAAGGGCTGGCCACCCATACCGATAGCTCTCAAGCACAGACCCCTGGCCGCACCGCCTTTTTTGACGTCGGATCACTGGACGACACGGTTAAAAGGACTACGACACCTTCCGCCCCTGCCGTGCTGGTTGGGGCTGCACCGTCCAACAGGAGCCCGCCATGACACCGCTCGACAAACCGCTCAAGCGCGAACTGATGATCGGCGAGGTTGCGTACACGCTGGTGCTTGATCCGGACGGCCTGAAGCTGACCGAGAAAGGCCACCGGCGTGGCGTGGCGTTGCGCTGGAAAGATCTGGTCAGTGGCGACGCGGCGTTGGCTACGGCGCTCAACGCTTCGTTGGAGGCGAACTAGGTTCGCCATTGGCGTCACGGACGGCGCTTGCCATCCGCCGGCTGGCCTCGTCGCCCAAGGCCTCCAGGCCGGCCAGGACGCCGGTGCGGTCGGCGTCGGTGCGGTTCTGGCTCAGTTTCCACTTGCCTTCCAGACGGTCGATCGGCAAGCGCAGGCCGGTGATCGCTTTCAGGTTGCGGTCGATGTAGTCCGCCGGAGCGTCGTCCAGGTGCCAGGGTGTGGGCATGGCACGTTCGTGCCGATGCGTGAGCCTGGCCAGGAGCTGGCGCAGCGCCACCGCGTCATCGAAGGTTTCGAGGGTGCCGTGGGCGTGGATGGCGATGTAGTTCCAGGTGGGCACTTCCTTGCCGTGGGTCTGCTTGCCCGGGTACCAGCCGGCCGAAATGTAGGCGTGCGGACCCAGGAACATCGCCAGCGACGGCGCACCATGGCAGGCGGCGTGTGCATTGGCGCGTGCGACGTGGCCGTACAGCGTGCCATACGGCCCCTCCTCTGCCGCCAGCAGCAGAGGGATGTGGCTTACCTGAAGGCCCGTGGAGGTGGTGCTGACGAGACTGGCGAAGGCAATCGTCTCGATTGCCGCGTGCAGTTCCGGAAGACGCTCTTCGCGGAAAGCGGATGGCATGTACATGCTCGGTTCTCCGACTCTTCCGCGAACAGCACTACCTGTACGGGAGCGTGGCGTTCCGCCAGGCGACCTCACCGGCCGAAGATGATTTCCTTGCCTTCGTGGTCGCGATCCCAGCCGCGCAGCTCATCGCGGATGTGCGCGATGCGCTGGCGGCCGAGCGCATTGCGTTCCTCGTCCAGGACCTGGCCGTCGAGCAGCTCGGCCAGGCGTTGCGCGGTGGGCAGCATGGCGTCCCAGGCGTCCAGCGCGGGCAGCGGGCCCGGCAGGGTCATGAAGAAGCTCAGGCCCGGCGTGCGCAGCGCGTCGAGGCGGGTCAGGTCGAAATTGCCCGGCTTGAGCATGTTGGCCACGCTGAAGATCGGGCCCTGTTCGCGCTTGCCGTCGACCAGGCGGTGGTAGATGCCCAGGTGGCCGTATTCCAGCCCGGCCTTTTCGGCGGCGACGATCAGGTCGGCGCCGTTGAACGTGCCGCCGTCGCGGGCCATCACAAACAGCGTGACGATGCGCTCCATCGGCAACTGCGACGGACGGCGGCCGAGATCCGACGCGGGTGGCGCCTTCGGAGCGGATGCCGGCGCCGGTGCTGGAGCCGGGGCGGGGGTGGGTGCGGGAGCGCGGGCGGCAGGGACTTCCGCGTCGCCCGACGGCGCACGCAGCGCGTCGATGATCGAGGCCGCGCGACCCGAAGGCTTCGCGGGCGCACCGCGCTCGCCGGCCAGGGTGGCGCCGAGCTTTTCCAGTTCCTCGCGCAGGCCGATTTCCAGTTCGCCCTGCTGCGGCATCGGCTCGTCGTGGTGCATGCGCGGATCGGGATCGTCCAGCATCAGGTCGTCCGCGTCGTTCTCGCCGAAGGTCGGCTCGCGGCGCTCTCCGGCGCCCTGCCCGGCGGGCATGCGTCGCCTGCCTTGCTCCTTCTTCGGCTGGCCGAACAACCACAGCAGCGCCAGCACGATGATGCCGGCGATCGCCAGCGGCACGCCGACGGCAGGGTTCCAGGCAAAGGCGAGCACGGTGGTCATGGAAGGTTCCTCATGCAGCTCCGGCCAGTTTAGCCGCTTCGGCCAGGTCCACCTGCACCAGGCGCGAGACGCCCGGTTCGCGCATGGTCACGCCGCAGAGCTGGCTGGCCGCCTCCATCGTCGCCTTGTTGTGGCTGACGAAGATGAACTGCACCTTCTCGCTCATTTCCCTGACCATGTTGGAGAAGCGCCCGACGTTGGCTTCGTCCAGCGGCGCGTCGACCTCGTCGAGCAGGCAGAACGGCGCCGGGTTGAGGCCGAAGATCGAGAACACCAGCGCCACCGCGGTGAGCGCCTTCTCGCCGCCAGAGAGCAGCGAGATGTTGGACGGGCGCTTGCCCGGCGGGCGCGCCATGATCGACACGCCGGTGTTGAGCAGGTCGTCGCCGGTCAGTTCCAGGTAGGCGTGGCCGCCGCCGAACAGGCGCGGGAACAGCTCCTGCACGCCGGCGTTGACCTTGTCGAAGGTTTCCTTGAAGCGCTGGCGGGTCTCGCGGTCGATCTTCTTGATCGCGCCCTCGAGCGTCTCCATCGCGCTGGCCAGATCCGCAAGTTGATTATCGAGATACGTCTTGCGCTCGCTCTGCTCTGCGTGTTCCTGGATCGCGGCCAGGTTGACCGGTTCCAGCCGCACGATCTTCTGCGCGAGGTCACCCAGTTGCGTGCGCCATTGGTTGGCGTCGGCCTGCTCGGGCAGTTCGGCGAGCAGCGGCTCGAGCTCCAGGCCGGAGGCGGTGATGGCTTCGGCGAGCTGGTCGGCGCGCATCTGCAGCGCCTGCGCGGCGAGGCGCTTTTCCGAAACGCTTTCGCGCAAGCTCGCCAGGCCTTGCTCGGCCAGGTGGCGCTGCTGTTCCAGCTTGCGGAATTCGATGTCGCAGTCTTCCAGCGCGCGGCGCGCCTCGACCAGTTGACGGTCGACCAGCAGGCGCTGGTCGAGGTAGGTCTGGCGCTCGGCTTCGAGTTCCGCGATCGGATCGGAACCGGCGGCCAGTTGTTCGGCAATCTCGGTGCGGCGGGCCTCGACCTGGCGCAGTTGCGCGTCCAGGCGCGCGAGCGCCTGTTCCAGCGAGGCCAGCGAGGAGCGCTTGGATTCCATCGAGAGCGCCAGCGCGTGCGCCTGGTCGGCGGCCTCGCGGGCGTTCATGCGGGCTTCCTCGCGGGCCTCGAGCAGCGCGCGGCGTTCGTTCTCCAGTTCGCGGCGCTGGTCTTCCAGGTCGCCCATGTGGTTGACCGATTCGTCCAGGCGCGCGCGGGCTTCGCGGGTCTGCACCTGCAGCTCGTCCAGTTGCTCGATCAGCGTGGACAGCTCGCCGGCCACCTTTTCGGCGCGGGCGCGGGCGGTTTCCACCTTGCCGCGGTGGCTCTGCAACTGGCCGGCCAGTTCGGACTGGCGGCGGTGCGCGTTGTAGAGCTCGCGCTGGGCGTCGTCACGGGCGCGCTCGGCCTCGAACTTGGCGGTGCGCAGTTCGTCCAGGCGCGCAGCCGATTCTTCCAGTTGGGCTTCGAGCGTTTCGATCTGCCCGGTGAGCAGGCGGATGTCGCGCTCGCGCGCCAGCACGCCGACCTGGTTGCCCTGCGCGCGGCGGATGCGTGCCCACTGCGGCGCCAGCCACTCGCCGTCGCGGGTGATGATGGACTGGCCTTCGGCCAGCGAGCCGACGCGGTTGCGCGCCTCGTCCAGCGTCTCGGCGGTGCGCACCTGGGCGAGCAGGTGCATGGCCGCGACCGGGCCATGCACCCTGGCAGCCAGCGTGCCTTCGGCGCCCTGCCCGCCTTCGGCCGAGGCGAGCAGCGCGAGGTCGGCCTCGCCCAGCGTGCCGAAGTCGCCGGCCAGGTTCAGCGGGTTGTCGACCAGCACGCCGTCGAGCAGGCCGGCCAGCACGGTCTCCACGGCCGATTCCCAACCGGCGTCGACCTGCAGCGCTTCGCCCAGGCGGCGCGCCTTGTCCAGGCCGAGGCTGGCCAGCCAGCCGCTGGCGGCGCTTTCCTCCTGGCCCAGCGCGGCGTGCTGCAGGGCTTCGAGCGAGGACAGCCGACCGCGCGCGGTCTGCAATTGCGATCGCGCCTCGTTGAGCGCGGACTGCACCTGGCGCTCCTCGTCGAGCACCTTCTCGTGGGCGAGCTTGTGCTGGTCGAGCAGGCTGCCGAGCGATTCGACGCGCTCACGCTGGGTGTCGTGCTCGACGTGCAGTTGTTCGGCGGCGGCGTCCAGTGCGGCGACGTCGGTGGCCTTCTGCTCGGCCTCCAGCGCTTCGCGCCGCTTGGACAGGTCGATCGCCTGGCGGTCGAGGTAGTTGAGCTTGGTGCGCTCGACTTCGGCGGCGCGGCTGGATTCGCCGGCGGTGCGCGTGTAGGCGTCCCAGCGCTGCTGCCAGTCGGCGAGCTTGGACTCGGTGCTGCGCGCGGCCTCGGCGGTGTCATCCTGCATTTGCTGCAGGGCTTCGAGCTTGGGTTCGCCCTCGGCCAGCGCCAGGCGCAGCGCTTCGACCTGTTCGCGGTCGTTGGCGATATGCGCCGATAGTTCGGCGTGCTCGCGCTCGGCCTCGCCCTGGGCACGCTGCAGGCGTTCGGCGGTTTCCTTGTTGAAACGCACCTGCTGTTCGACGCGGGCGATCTCCGAGCCGACCTTGTAGACCTCCGCCTGCACCTCGTTGAGGTGTTCGGTGGCGCCGGTGTGGCGCTCGCGCACAGATTCGAGCTGCGCCTCGATCTGGCGCTGGCCGGCGAGCTGCTTCTCGATCTCGATCTCGGCGGCGGAAAGGCCTTGGCCCTCGCCTTCGTGCTGGCCCTTCAGCGCGCGGTATTCCAGCGCGCGCAGCTCGGCTTCCTTGCGCGTCTGCTCTTCCTTCAGCGCCTTCCAGCGCTCGGCGGCGCGGGCCTGGCGGTTCAGGTGCTCGAGCTGCTTGTCGACCTCGTCGCGCACGTCCTTGACGCGGTCGAGGTTCTCGCGGGTGGACTTGATGCGGCTCTCGGTTTCCTTGCGGCGCTCCTTGTACTTGGAGATGCCGGCGGCCTCCTCCAGGTGCGTGCGCAGTTCTTCCGGGTGCGCCTCGATGATCTGGCTGATCATGCCCTGCTCGATGATCGAGTAGCTGCGCGGGCCCAGGCCGGTGCCTAGAAATAAGTCGGTGATGTCGCGGCGGCGGCAACGCGCGCCGTTGAGGAAGTACGAGGACTGCCCGTCGCGGGTGACCTGGCGCTTGACCGAGATCTCCGCGTACTGCGCGTACTCGCCCTGGATGGTGCCGTCGGCGTTGTCGAAGATCAGCTCGACGGTCGCCTGCCCCACCGGCTTGCGCGCGTTGGAGCCGGAGAAGATCACGTCAGTCAGCGAGTCGCCGCGCAGGCGGCTGGCCGCACTTTCGCCCATCACCCAGCGGATCGCGTCGATGATGTTGGACTTGCCGCAGCCGTTCGGGCCGACCACGCCGGTCATGTTGGTCGGCAGGTGCAGCGTGGTGGGGTCGACGAAGGACTTGAATCCGGCGAGTTTGATCGTGGTCAGGCGCATGCGGGCTCAACAAATCGGTAGGCCCGCGGGTGGATCGGGCGACGGGTCACTGTGCCAAACGCCGGGCGTGGTCGCAATGCGAACCGGCGTGACAACAAACTTCAGAAATATTATTCAACTTGTTGAAACTGAAAGCTATGGTGCCTTGGCATCGATCGAAAGCGCGTGGATGCCGCGGTCCATCAATCCCTCCAGCGCGGCATACACCATCCGGTGGCGCTTGATCGGCGGCATGCCGGCAAAGGCCGGGCTGACGATGCGCACATGGAAGTGGCCCTTGCCGGCGTTGGCGTGGCCGGCGTGCTTGTGGCCCTCGTCGAGCACGTCCAGCTCGACCGGCGCCAGCCTCTCGGCCAGGCGCTGGCGGATCTGCTCGACCATCGCCTCGCTCACGGCAGGGTCTGGCGGAACGGCTTGATCTCGACGCCGGCGTAGACACCGGCCGCCACGTAGGGATCGACGTCGGCCCAGCGCTGCGCATGCTCCTGCGTGGGGAACTCGGCAATGATCAGGCTGCCGGTGAAGCCGGCCGGGCCCGGATCCTCCGACTCGATCGCCGGGAACGGGCCGGCCAGCAGCAGGCGACCTTCCGCCTGCAAGGCCTCGAGGCGGGCCAGATGCTCCGCTCGCGCACTCTTGCGCCTGTCCAGCGAGCCGGGGACATCGGTGCCGAGGATCGCAAACCACATGGTGCGTTGCTCCAATGGGAAAACCGCAAGTTTAGCCGACCATGTTCCCCCGCGGACCTCGCCCGGCCTCGGCCGCCGGGTTATGATCCGCCCGCGGAGCAAGCCGCACCCGGGTCCGCGGGAAGGGTCGAACCCACTTGCCGTTGGTCAAAACCCACGAAACCTTTATGCAGCCGGCGTTGCGGACCTTCGGCGTTTCCATGCATGGAGGTTTTCCGTGAATACCCTTCCCGAGCTTGCCCATCCCGAGCACCTGCGCAAGCAGGCCAAGGATCTGCTGCGCCAGTTCCGCACCGGCGACGCGGCGGCGATCGAGCGTATCCGCACCGGCCTGCCCACGGCGCGCGGCAAGCCGCCCGCCGAACTGCAGGCCATGCGGTTGCAACTGCACGATGCACAATCCTGCGTTGCGCGCGAATACGGCTTCGCCAGTTGGCGGGAACTCAACGACTACGTGGCATGGCAGCGCGTCCACGGCGGCGACCGCGCGGCGGCCGCGCGCGCATGGCTGCCACTGGCATACGCGGGCGACATCACCGGGAACTTGTTCAACGCGCGGCCGCGGCTGGCCCTGCGCCTGTACGAGGAACAGGCGGCGTTGTTGCGGCATGACCCTCATGTCGCCTGCGCCGTGGGCGATGAGGGCCCGATCCGCACAGCGATTGCCGCAGATGCCTCGTGGGCGCACCGCCCTGGTGGCCCGCTCGAACTGCCACCGCTGATGGCGGTAACCCATTCGTCGCTTGGTCGCATCGAAGGCTACGGCGATCGCCTGCGACGGTGCGCGCGATTACTGCTGGACGCGGGAGCGAGCCCGAACCCGTCGGTCGGCAATCGCTGGCCGCCGCATTCGCTGGCCGAACCCGGCGACGAACGACTCGGCGCACTGTACGGCGCGGCCGGACAACAACGCGACGCGGAGCTGACGCGCATGTTGCTGGAGGCAGGCGCCGATCCCAACGATGGCGAATCGCTCTACCACTCGATCGGAAGCCCGGAGTGCACACGCCTGTTGCTCGAACATGGCGCGCGTACGGCAGGCACCAACGCGCTCGCCCATGCGGTGGTCCAAGGCAGCCTGGCCACGCTGCAGTTGTTGTTGCGGCATGGCGCCGACCCGAACGAGCCCACGCCGTTCGGCATCCCTGCCCTGTTCGTTGCGATCCGCGCGCGTCGCGCACCGGCGTTTGTCCAAGCCTTGCTGGACGCCGGCGCCGATCCAGAGGCCAGGGACGCGGATGGCCGGGATGCGCAGGCGTACGCGCTCGCCCGGGGGCTCCCCGAGCTGGCGGCCGTGCTGGGCACGATCGAAAGCACGGCCCTGTCGGACGAAGATGCGTTCGTTGCCGCGTGCGCCCGCGGCGACGAAGGCGAGGCGCGTCACCGGCTGGCGCGCCAGCCTGACCTCGTCGCCCGGCTCGGTGCGGCACGGCTGGCGCTGCTGCCCGAGCTCGCGATGAACTCGTGCGACGCCGCCGTGCGATTGATGGTCAGTCTCGGCTGGCCGGTCGCGACGCGCGGGGGCGACGAACCCATGCGCGGCTCGGCGATCAACTGGGCCGTTTTCCGCGGCAACGCCCGGCTTGCCGGGTTCCTGCTCGATCATGGCGCTCATTGGAGCGAGCGCCATGGCTACGGCAGCGACGTGATCGGCACCTTGTCCTGGGCGTCGTGCAACGAACCGCCTGGCCCCGGCGACTGGCTCGGTTGCGCTCGTGCGCTGGTGGCTCACGGCATGCCGCGCGCGTTCCGCCTGGCCGATGCGGATCCGGACGAAGTACCGCGCGTCGTGATGATCGGCGGGCGCACGATGGAGTTTCCCGAGGAGATCAGCGCGTTTCTGCTCGACCCCGGCTGAACCTCCAAAGGAAACCACGGTGCTGCCATGCCATCGGTCATGCGCAGCGCCGCTTGAAGCGTCCCCTCGCCGGTCCCACCTCTGCGATTCACACGACAGCAGGGAGCTGAAGGGGATGTGGTCGAGTTTCGTGGACGGCATTTCGGGGCTGCTGGCGCAGTTGGCCAGCTGGATGGATGGCAGTTACGGCATGGCGGTGATCGTGCTTGCCGTGCTGGTGCGGCTGGCGATGCTGCCGATGACGCTCAGGACCGCCGAACAAGGCTGGTGGCGACAGCAGCAGTTGCTCGCACTGAAGCCGAAGCTGGCGCGGCTGCGAGAACGGTATGCGGGTGACCCGGCCGCCCAGGCCCGGGCCGTGCAGGCGCTTTATCGCGAGCACGGCATCAGCGGAGGCCTGGACGCCAGCCTGCGGGTCGCACTGGTGCAGGCGCCGCTGGGCGCGGGCATCTATGCGGCCATCCGCCAAGGCATCGCTGGGGCAGGTTCGTTCCTGTGGATACCGAAACTGGCGCGGCCGGATGTATGGCTGGCGCTGGTGGTCGGCTTGCTGAGCTTCGCGGCGCTGCTGCTCAACCCGGCGATGTCCGGGCAGGCGCGCACGCTGCTGCACTGGTTGCCGGTGGTGGTTTCGTTCCTGGTGGTCTGGCACCTGGCCGCGGGGCTGGGGCTGTACTGGGCCGGATCGAGCGGCGTGAACCTGTTGCAGATGGCGCTGCTGCGGCGGCGCGTGCGCCAACGCGCGCCGCGATGACCGTAGGGTGGGCTTCAGCCCACCATGCCCATTTATCGCGAAGGGCCAAGGTGGGCTGAAGCCCACCCTACGCGTGGCGTTGCATCTGGCAGGTCGCACCCATCCGCTCTTTGGGGATCGGTGGTCAGGCTTCCGGGCGCATGTAGGGGAACAGCAGCACGTCGCGGATCGAGGCCGAGCCGGTCAGCAGCATCACCAGGCGGTCGATGCCGATGCCGAGGCCGCCGGTCGGCGGCAGGCCGACTTCCAGCGCGCGGATGTAGTCGGCGTCGAAGTGCATGGCCTCGTCGTCGCCGGCGTCCTTGGCTTCCACCTGCGCCTTGAAACGCGCCGCCTGGTCTTCCGGGTCGTTGAGCTCGGAGAAGCCGTTGGCCAGTTCCTTGCCGTTGACGAAGAGCTCGAAGCGGTCGGTGATGCCCGGGTCCGCGTCGCTCTCGCGCGCCAGCGGCGACACCTCGACCGGGTGGTCGGTGATGAAGGTGGGCTGGACCAGGGTGTGCTCGACGGTCTTCTCGAAGATCTCCAGCAGCAGCTTGCCCCAGCCGTAGCCGGGCTTGACCTGGATGCGCAGTCGCGCCGCATGCACGGCCAGCGCCTCGCGGTCGCGCAGCTCCTCGCGCCGGATCTCCGGGTTGTGCTCCAGCACCGCGTCTTCCATGCGCCAGCGGCGGAAGGCGGGGCCGACGTCGATCTGCGCGCCTTCCCAGGTCAGTTCGGTGGTGCCCAGCACGTGCTTCGCCGTGTCGCGGATCACCGCCTCGGTGAGGTCCATGATCTCGTGGTAGGTGGCGTAGGCCTGGTAGAGCTCCAGCATGGTGAACTCGGGATTGTGCCGGGTCGACACGCCCTCGTTGCGGAAGTTGCGGTTGATCTCGTAGACGCGGTCGAAGCCGCCCACGACCAGGCGCTTGAGGTACAGCTCCGGCGCCACGCGCAGGTACAGGTCCATGCCCAGCGCGTTGTGGTGGGTGACGAAGGGCTTGGCCATGGCGCCGCCGGGGATGACGTGCATCATCGGCGTCTCCACCTCCATGAAGCGGCGCGGCTCGGCCTCCAGCCACTTGCGCATGTAGCCGATGATGCGCGAGCGCAGCGCGAAGGTGCGGCGCGCCTCCTCGGTCACGATCAGGTCGACGTAACGCTGGCGGTAGCGCTGCTCGACGTCGGCCAGGCCGTGGAACTTGTCCGGCAGCGGGCGCAGGCTCTTGGTCAGCAGGCGCAGGTGCTCCACCTTGACCGACAGCTCGCCCGTCTTGGTGCGCATCAACTGGCCCTCGGCGCCGACGATGTCGCCCACGTCCCAGCCCTTGAACGCCTCGTAGGTTTCCTCGCCCACCGTGCCCTGGTGGACGAACAGCTGGATGCGGCCGGTGAAATCCTGCATCTGCACGAAGCTGACCTTGCCCTGGATGCGCTTGAGCACGATGCGGCCGGCCACCTTGACCCGGCGCGCGGCGGCCTCGATCGCCTCGGCGTCGTGATCGGCGAACTCGCTGCGCAGGTCGCCGGCGAAGGCGTCGACCTTGAAGTCGTTCGGGAAGGCGATGCCCTGCCCGCGCAACGCCTTGAGTTTTTCGCGGCGCTCGGCGATCAGCTTGTTCTCGTCGACGGGCAGGTTATCGGTGGCTTCGCTCATGGAGGGTTCCGTGACCGCCGGCTTGCACCGGGCGGCGAATATCTCTGGCATGTATGGGTGACGGGAGGCGTTGCGCCGACGCGGACGCGCTAGTCGAACACGTGCTTTACCGCCTGCTTGGTGGCGTCCCAGCCCTCGCGCGCGCCATGGCCGACCGCGATGCCGGCCTTCTTCGCGCCGTGGCCGATGCCGATGCCGGCTTCCTTCGCGCCGTGGCCCACCTTCTTGGCGACATGCTTGGTCGCATGGCCGATATCGCGCGCACCGTCGGCCACGCCATGGCCGACGGCCTTGGCGTCCTGCTTGATGGACGGGCCGGCGCTCGAGTCCTGCGATTGCGCGGCCGCGCCGAACACGGCCAGCCCGGCGCAGGCGAACAGGAGCGTGACGATCTTCTTGCCGTTCATGCAGGTCACCTCGTCAGTGATCGGGTCATCAGTGATCGAATCAGGCGTCGATGCGCTTGGCGCCGGCGTCCAGGCCGGACTTGAGGCTCGCCTCGATGAACTCGTCCAGGTCGCCGTCGAGCACTTTCTGCGTGTCCGAGCGCTCCACGCCCGTGCGCAGGTCCTTGATGCGGCTCTGGTCGAGCACGTAGTTGCGGATCTGGCTGCCCCAGCCGATGTCGGACTTGGTCGCTTCCAGCGCGTCCTTCTCGGCGTTGCGCTTCTGCACTTCCAACTCGTACAGCTTGGCCGCGAGCATCTTCATGGCGCGGTCGCGGTTGGCGTGCTGGGACCGTTCGGTCTGGCAGGCCACCACCACGCCGCTAGGGACGTGGGTGATGCGCACCGCGGACTCGGTCTTGTTGACGTGCTGGCCGCCGGCGCCGGACGAACGGTAGACGTCGGTCTTCAGGTCCGCAGGGTTGATCTCGATGTCGATGTCGTCGTCCACCTCGGGCGAGACGAACACCGAGGTGAAGCTGGTATGGCGGCGGTTGTCCGAGTCGAACGGGCTCTTGCGCACCAGGCGGTGCACGCCGATCTCGGTCTTCAGCCAGCCGTAGGCGTAGTCGCCCTCGACGCGGAAGGTGGCCGACTTGATGCCCGCCACTTCGCCACCGGAGACTTCCATCAGCTCGACCTTCCAGCCGCGCGACTCGGCCCAGCGCAGGTACATGCGCAGCAGCATCTCGGCCCAGTCCTGCGCCTCGGTGCCGCCGGCGCCGGCCTGGATGTCGACGAAGGCGTTGTTCGAATCCATCTTGCCGGAGAACATGCGCTGGAACTCGAGCTTGCCCACGCGGGCCTCGAGCTTCTCCACGTCATCGGCGACCGAGCGGGCGGTGTCCTCGTCACCGTCGGCGGCAGCCATGTCGAGCAGTTCCTTCGCGTCGGACAGGCCGGCGGTGAGCTCGTCGATGCCGGTGACGACGGTGTCCAGGCGGGCGCGTTCGCGGCCCAGTTCCTGCGCGCGCGGCGGGTCGTCCCAGACGTTGGGACTTTCCAGTTCGCGGCTTACTTCTTCGAGGCGCTCACGCTTGGTGGCGTAGTCAAAGATACCCCCTAAGCGACTCGACGCGGGCCGTCAGGTCCGCGATCTGCGCGAGGATCGGATTGGTCTCGATCATGAAAACGTATGGCCGTGGTGGTGGCGCCCGGCGGGCGCTGGCGGGAACGGCGAAGGATAGCAAAGCGCCGCCGCGGACGGATACGCGGCGGCGCCTTTTGCAGAGGCCTGGATGGGATCGCTAGGCGCTCTGGCCGAACCAGCGCGACATCACCGGCCGTCCGAGCAGTTCATCCAACCCGTCCAGTTCCCGCTCGAAGTAGTCGTCGAGCAGGCGCCGGGTGGATGGCTTCATGCCCGGCGGCTTGGCTTTTACCAGCGGATTGATGCTGCGATGGGCGAGGTTGACCAGCCGCGGGAGGCTCAGGTGTGCGCCTGCCATGGTCGGGCGCATCGGCAGATGCGCGCGATAGGAGATGCTGCCGCCGGCGCGGAAGAAGCGGTTCTTGGCCAGTGCGAAAAGCGGATGGCGCGGGAGCAGCGAGCCATTCATGTGCGCCTCGACGGCCGCCGGAGGAAGCCGGCGGTAGTCGATGCCGATGTGTTCGCAGATGTCGCGCAAGGTGCCCTGCTTGTCGGCCATGAACTCTTCGAAGATCACCACTTTCACCCGCTCAGGCGCTATGTGCCGGAAGAACTTCTTGAGCTGGTCCAGATACAGGCTGCGTTGCAGTACCGAGAACGGGTCGTAGCGCAGCGTGTCCTCGAAGCTGTAGGCGGCGCGGCCAGTACGCACCATGTGCCAGTACTGCGAGTAGGCGCGTTCGGTCGGATGGCGCAGCAGGATGATGAGCTTGAGCTGCTTGTTCTGCATCGCGATGCGCTTGGCCGCGATTTCGGAGGACAGATAGGTGGTCGAGTCCTCGCCCACCAGTTGGTCTTCCCCTGCCCCTTCGAAATGCGCTGCGTACCACTTCCAGAACCGTTCGGGATCGTCGTCCAGCCGCTGGCTGACCCAGTTGGCGCCATCGAAGTAATTGAAGTCAGGGTGCTGGAACAGGTTGTCGATGTCGTAGAAGTTCACTTCCCGGTCGGGAATGAACACCTGCGGGTGCTGGCCGAGGATGTAGTGGAGCGTGGACGTGCCGGATTTCATGGCCCCGCCGATGATGAAGTCCGGTGTACGCAGCTGGTCCGGCAGGACCCAATTGCTCATCGTGCAACTCATGATCGCCTCCCTGTGCCCCTCCTCCTGGCGACGTCGCATGTCGCGGCGCGTCGGTGATGCGGCAGCCCCTCTGCCCGGCAGTCCGTCACGACGGTGTTTCGTGTCGTTGCCGCAGGTTCATGCGATTGGCGCAGGGGATTGGTCAAGGTGCCGGGAAGGAACCGTGGGCTCCTCGTGAAACGTGCAAAAAAAACCGTTCAGTAGAACAGCCGGGCGCTCAGCTGCACTTGCGTGCCGCGGGTATGGGGGGGCAGGCCATAGTCGGCACGGACCGTGCGGATGCTGTCGATGTGCAGCGCCTCCAGGGTCAGCCGCAGCCAATCGCGCGGGCGCCAGTTGAGGGCGGCGGTGACCGCGTTGCCGTGCTCGCCTTCGTGCGTGCCCGGCGCCTGCGGGAGATCGCGCGTGCTGAAGTGGTCCCAGCGCAGCGCCGGCCGCCAGGCCCCACGGTTCCAGCCGGCCAGCAGGAAGGCGGCGCGGTAGCGCGTGGTGAATACCAGGTCGGGTACCGGCTCGATCACGGTGTCGCCGTCCATCGCCTGGGCGATCCAGGTGATCGGGCCGGTATCGGCGGTGGCGCCCAGGCTCCAGAAGCGGGTGCGCCAGGCGTACAGGCGGTGCCCGCCTTCGTAGGGAACCCAGCCTTGGGGGTCGGCGTGGTTGTCGTAGTGCATCAGGCTCAGCCGGCCCCAGCCGCGCGCACGCCAGTCGAGCTGGACATAGTTGCCCCAGGCGTTGCCGATGTTGCGGAAGGGGTCGTAACGCATCGGCGGCACGTCGCCGTCGTCACGCACGTAGGCATCCGGCTCGCGCAGGCGACTGCCGAGACCGTAGGTCAGGTCGCTGAGCGACCAGCCGCGGATCGCCAGCAGGTTGCCGGCCGGATCGTTGCGCTGGAACAGCGCGCCGCGCAGCTCCCAGCTTGAAACCTGCCCGCGCCGCTCGATGCGCGCCTCGGCGCCGGTCGCGCGCAACTCCTCGCCCACCCAGCTGTTGATCGCCGAAGGCGTGATCGTCCACGGACTGGTCCAGCCGACCGCGTCGTTCTCCAGCGACACCGGCGGAAAGAACGCGCCCGCCTGGACCGAGCCGCGCCAGCGCGTGGTCGATACCGGGCGCCAGCGGAGGTAGGCCTCGAGCACGTCGATGCCGGTGCGGTCGCCGTCCTGCAATTGCACGCCTGCGAGGGCGAGCAGCGAGGGCGTCAGTTGCGCGGTACCGACCAGCGCGGCGCCGCCGAAACGCCATTGCGCGCCACCGCCACCGTAGCGGGTCTTGCCGAGCCCGCCCTCGACCCAGCTGCGCTCGGCCGGCGCCGCCACCAGGCGGCCGTCGAGGTACCCCTGCAGGCTGAGGTCCTGCGCCCGGCCTGCGAGGGGCCATGCAGTCAGCAAGCCCAGCCCCAGGGCGGTCCTGCACAGGCGCCTCATGCGACGCCGGCCCGCTCGAAGGGAAAACCGCTCAGCTCCGACGCCGGCAACGGCTGCGCGATGAAGAAGCCCTGGGCATGGTCGCAGCCGATCGCAGCCAGTTGCTCCAGCGCGCCCTCGTCCTCCACGCCCTCGGCGGTGACCTCGAAGCCCAGCCGGTGGCCCAGTTCGACGATGGAACGCACGATGGTCTGGTCGTTGGCATCGCGGGCCAGATGCCGCACGAAGGTCTGGTCGATCTTCAGTTCGTTCACCGGCAGGTGGCGCAGGTAGGCGAAGGCGGACTGGCCCACGCCGAAATCGTCCACCGCGATGCCGACGCCCAGGTCCGCCAGCCCCTTGAGCACGCGCATGGCGGTTTCCGGCTCGCCGATCACTGCGCGCTCGGTGATCTCCACGGTGAGCTGACCTGGCGGCAGGCCGTGGATGGACAGCAGGCGGCCGATGCGCAGCGGCAACTCCGCCTCGCCGAGGTCCCGCGCCGACAGGTTCACCGCCACCTTCAGCGCCAGCCCGCGCGCATGCCAGCGGCTGGCCTGCGCGATACCGGCGGCGAGTGCCCAGCGGGTGAGCCGCTGGATGTTGCCGGTGTCCTCGGCCATGCCGATGAAATCCTGCGGCGGCACCATCCCGCGGCGCGGATGGTGCCAGCGCACCAGCGCCTCGACGCCGTCCACGCGGCGGCTGGCCAGCGCCAGCTTGGGCTGGTAGTAAAGCGTAAGCCGGTCGTGGTCGAGCGCCTCGCGCAGCTCGCCCATCAGCGACAGGCGCTCGGTGCGGTGCGGGTCGGTCGCCGCGTCGTAGAACGCCAGCGCGCGGGTCGAGCCGGTCGCCGCGAACTGGGCCACCTCGCCGTGGCGCAGCAGCACCGACGCCAGCGCGCCGTCTTCCGGGTACATCGCGATGCCGATCGCCGGCAAGGTGTCGACGCTGACGTCGGCCTCCGCGTACGGCGCATTGAGCGCATCCAGGATTCGCAGGCCCGCGGCAACGGCCCCGGTACGGTCGGCGCCCGGCAACCAGGCGACGAACTGCGTGTCCGTGGCACGTGCCAGGTAGGCCGTGGCGGCGACCCGCCCCAGCCGCACGCCCACCTCGCGCATCAGCCGATCGCACAGGCCGTGGCCCATCGTCTTGACGATATCGGGCACGCGCGTGAGGCCGACCATCAGCAATGCGCCGTGGGTGGTGCCGGCATCGCGCGCACGGTCGATCGCGGCCTCGGCGGCCAGGCGGTTGGGCAGGTCGGTCACCTGGTCGTGCAGGGCCTGCTGGCGGATGTGCTCCTCGCGCTGTCGCACCGCTTCGGCCATGGTGCCGAAGGCGGCCGCGAGCTGGCCAAGCTCGTCGCGCCGGTCCAGCCTGGGCAGTGCGCGATAGTCGCCCGCTTCGATGCGGCGTGCCGCGCCGGCGAGCGCTTCCACCGGACGCGATACGCTGCGCGCGGTCAACCAGGCGCCGATCAGGCCGACCACGAGCCCCAGGCCGAGCAGGACGGCCCAGGCGATCACCACCGCCCGGAACGGGCGCAAGGCATCGCCCAGCGAGTAGCCCAGCACCGCCACCACCGGTGCGCTGGCGCGCGCCTGGCTGAGCGGCTGCGCCAGCACCAGGTATTCGTTGCCGCCGATGCGGCGCACGGCCGGGTGGGTCGGCAACTGCTGGCCGGCCAGGCTGGCGACCAGCCCGGTGTGCTTCAGCCCCTGCGCCGCGGCAACCCAGCCCGAGGTGCCGGGCCGCACCGCCAGCTCGATGTCGCCCGGCAGCGCGGAAAGCTCGCGCAGGTGGGCGAGCAACGCGTCGTCCAGCGGCACGTACACCACCACCAGGCCGACCGGCTGCGGCGCGTAGATCGGCACCACCACCACCCAGTAGGCCTTCGCCTGCATGGCCACCACCGCTGCCGTGCGCCGGTCGAACGCATGCTCGGCCAGGTCCGGGAAGGCGAACCGCTGGCCGCTGGCGCGGGCGTCGGCGGTGTCGACCTCCACCATGCCGTCCAGGCCCACCAGTTGCATGCGGGAGGCGCCCACGCGCCGCCCATGGTTGCGCAGCACGGAGAACACGGTGCCGTGGTCGCGTTCGGCGATCGCCGAGCGCAAAGCGTAATCCAGCGCCATCACCTCGACATTGCCGGCCACGCGGGCCGAGAGATCGTCCATCTGCGCGACGAACGTCTGTGCGTTGGCGGCCAGCTGGCGCTCGCCCTCGCCCACCAGCGCGCGCCGAGTCACGCCGTAGACAAGCGCGGCGGTGAGCAGTTGCACGACCACCAGCGTGGCGACGAAGAAGAGCGCGAGGCGGAGGCGGAAGCCGACGGCGGCGCGCATGGGGTCAGTAGTCCAGGTGCTCGCGATCGGCAAAGCCGCGCGGGTCGGGGATCAGCGACAAGGCGAAGTCGGCGTGCTGCGCCTGCTCTCCCGCGTCCACCGTGCGCATCTCCCGCGGCGGGGCCTGGCCCGGCCGCAGTTGGGGATGCCACACCGTCACCGTGTAGTTCCCCGGCGGCAGGTGGTCGAACGTCACCTGGCCCTGCGACGGCGTCACCTGCGACGGTTCGGACGACACGAACAGGTAGGCGATCATGTGGTCGTGGATGTTGCAGCCGACCGCGATCAGGCCGGGCTTGTCCAGCGTCAGCGGCGGCGAACTCTCGCCCGGACGCAGCAGGAACTCGAACGCCTTGGCCTCGGAAAACGAATAGACATGGTGACGGGTGCCGTCGCTGTTGCGGAACACCACGCGGTCGCCCGGGCGAACCACCTGCACGTAGGGGATGAACGTCTCGTCGCGCTGGTCGACGTAGCGCGTGAACGGCGCGACGGCCGACGCGGGAACCGGCGTCGCGGGCGTCAGCGTCACTACGGCGTCGCCCACGGCATGCCCGCCCGTGTCACTGACCCGCACCACCAGTTGGCCCGCCCACACCGGGCTCGTGCCGCCGATCAGCAGCCAAGCCACCACCACTCGCCAGCGCATGACGCGCCTCCCCTGGATCCCCGGCGCTAGCCTAACCCATGCCTCCGCGCCCCGGTCAATGGGTGCCAGCCGGCGAACGATCCGTTCAACCGGCGCGCATTTGAGTGCCGGCGGCGCGGCCTTACCTTGGTGGTCTGGGCCGGTTTCCCGTCCGGCAGGAGAACACGCAAATGATCGAACGCAGGCCTTTTGACACCCTGGGCGGCGCCAACCACGGTTGGCTGGACGCCAAGCACCACTTCTCCTTCGCCGGCTACCACGACCAGGCGCGCATGGGCTGGGGCGCGCTGCGGGTGTGGAACGACGACACCATCGCGCCGCGCAGCGGCTTCCCGCCGCACCCGCATGCGGACATGGAGATCATCACCTACGTGCGCGAAGGCGCGATCAGCCACCGCGACAACCTCGGCAACGAGGGCCGCACCGTCGCGGGCGACGTGCAGGTGATGAGCGCAGGCACCGGTATCGCGCATGCCGAATACAACATGGAGCCGGGCACCACCCGCATCTTCCAGATCTGGATCATTCCCGACCAGCCCGGCGGCGCGCCGGCCTGGGGCGCCCGGCCGTTCCCGACCGGCGAGCGCGCCGGCCGCTTCGTGCCGCTGGCCAGCGGCTTTGCCGAGGACGGCGACGCCCTGCCCCTGCGCGCCCGTGCCCGCGTGCTGGGCGCCACCTTGCGCGCCGGCGAACGCGCGGGCTACGCCCTGGCCGCTGGCCGCTACGCCTACCTGGTTCCGGCCAAGGGTGCGGTCGAGCTCAATGGTGTGCGGCTGGAGGCACGCGATGGCGCCGCCATCCGCGACGAACCGGTCCTGCACGTCACTGCACTGGAGGATGCCGAACTGGTCCTGGTCGACGTGCCGGCCTGAGGCCACGGCGCGCACACGCGCCGCCACGTAGCTTGCAGGGCTCGCCGGATGAGGAGCCCTGCGATGCCACCGCCGACCGGGCGCCCACGCGGCGCCGACGCACCCGACCCGAACGAGGCCGACGCGCGCGACGGCTTTTCGCTCTCGCGCAAGGAACAGGGCGAGGTCGAGCAGAAGCGTCCGCCGCGGGTCGCCGTGCTGCACGAAACGATCCGCCTGGAAGGCGAAGAGGAGCTGAGCCGTGGCCTTCTGGCGTTGAGCCTGTCGGCGCTGGCGGCGGGTCTGTCCATGGGTTTCTCGATGCTGGCGCGCGGACTGCTGCACCGCTACCTGGAAGGCATGCCCGGCGCGTTCCTGATCGAGAGCCTGGGCTATCCGTTCGGTTTCCTGGTTGTGATCCTGGCGCGCCAGCAACTGTTCACCGAGAACACCATGACCGCGGTGCTGCCGCTGATGACGCATCCGAGCCTGCGCAAGCTCGGCTCGCTGCTGCGGCTGTGGTCGGTGGTGTTCGCGGGCAACCTGGTCGGCACGGCGCTGTTCGCGTACGGCATCCTGCACATGCAGTTGTTCGACGAGGCGACGCAGTCGGCGCTGCGCGGCATCGGCACCGAAGTGATGGGCAACACGCCGCTGCAGATGTTCACCAAGGGCATCGTCGCCGGCTGGCTGATCGCCACCATGGTCTGGTTGTTGCCGGCCGCGGAGCATGCCCGGATCAGCGTCATCGTCATCACCACCTACCTGATCGCGCTGGGCGGTTTCACCCACATCATCGTCGGCTCGGTGGAGACCTTTTACCTGATGTTCGCCGGCGGACTTTCCGTTGCGGGATTCGTCGCGCATTTCGCGCTGCCCACGCTGGCCGGCAATGTCGTCGGCGGCAGTTGCATCTTCGCGCTGATCAGCCATGCCCAGGTCCGCGGCGACGAGGCCGAGGAGCATTGAAGCGCAAGAAACGGAGAGCGCAGATTTCCAGCGCACCGTAACTTCGCGCGATGATCGAAGACTCCAGTTCCCTGACGGCCAGACTGCACGCGATCGATTGGACTGGTGTCCATGCCCGACTCGATGCCGATGGCCACGCCGTGCTGCCTGCCCTGCTGGCGCCGCAAACCTGTCGCGCACTGGCTGCGCTCTACCCGCAACGCGAGCACTTCCGCAGCCGCGTGGTGATGGCCAGGCACGGCTTCGGGCGCGGCGAGTACCAATATTTCGATTACCCGCTGCCCGCGACGGTCGAAGCCATTCGCACGGCCGTCTATCCGCAACTGGCGCCCTTGGCGAACCGATGGAACGAGGCCATGGGAATCGACGTGCGCTACCCGCCGACGCATAAAGCGTTTCTCGAACGCTGCCATGTCGCCGGCCAGACCCGTCCCACGCCGTTGCTGCTCCGCTACCAGGCGGGCGACTACAACTGCCTGCACCAGGACCTCTACGGCGAGCACGTCTTCCCGCTGCAGCTTGCCGTTCTGCTGTCCGCGCCCGGCAGCGATTTCACCGGCGGCGAATTCGTGCTGACCGAACAGCGTCCGCGCATGCAGTCGCGCGCCGAGGTGGTGCCGCTGTCGCAAGGCGACGCCGTGCTCTTCGCCGTGCACCAGCGCCCCGTGCGCGGCGCACGGGGCTGCTACCGCGTGAACATGCGCCACGGCGTGAGCCGCTTGCACAGCGGCAATCGGCATACGCTCGGCGTGATCTTCCACGATGCAAACGCATAGCAGCAATCGCGCAGGACGAGCCCGCCTTGCGCGAAAGATGCCAAGGCCGACGACGGTTGCGGTTGATCGCAGCAGATCCGGCCGCGAGCGGTAGCACCGTTCCTGCAAAGTGCGGCAAGCGGTCGCACGTTCGACTTCCGTTCAACCACGCGGCGTGCACACGGCGCTCACGGACGTGCGATGCAGATACGCGACTATCGAACCGCTATCCACGCGCGGTTTGCCGATTTGCATCGTCTCGCGCGCTCGCACATTCACCCTTCGGCGATGCGCCGTGGATGAAGGTGAGTCGAATCTAAATCCGTCCTACCCGGCACTTGCCAGCACGCCTCGGCGCCACTACGCTCCCGCCGACTTTCGATGATGCCCATCGCTCACGGGCATCTGCACGCGACGAACCGGAGGGGTCCGGATCGGCGCGACCCGGCAGCCCCACCGCCGGATGGAACGACCGCAAGACGCGGAACAATCAAAGCAGCAGCCGCAATCTGGCAGACCGCATCCGGTCGCGATTCGCAGTGCGCGCGCCATGATCACGCCGGTTCGGAACCTACCGGCAAACGCCACAGTCCCGTGGCAAAGCGTCACGACTCTCGTTTCGGTCGTGGCGATCAATCCAGGTGGTAACGGCCTGCCCGCCCGTCCACCGCAACGGCGCACGTGATGGAAGTTTCATCCCGCGCGTACAGCAAGCTGGAGGCAGACAATGAAACTTTCCATGTTGTTGTGGCTGACGTCCGTACTGCCCCAGCCCGTTGCCGACCAGGCGTGCCTGGCGACGACCGTGTACCTGGAGGCGCGCAGCGAGTCGACCATCGGCCAGCTCGCGGTGGCGGAAGTCGCACTGCGCCGCCGCGAACGCGGCCGCTGGGGCGATACCGTCTGCAAAGTGGTGGCCGCGCCTCACCAGTTCGCCATCACGGCGACGCCCGGTTCGTACGACATCTCCAACTTCAAGGCTTTCGCCAAGGCCTGGAAGGTCGCCGGCTATTCGATGGACAACTGGGCCCTACCGCTGGCGCAGCGCCAGTTGCTGGTGCCACATGCCGATCACTTCGCCACCGTGGCGATCGCGCCGACCTGGTCGCTCAACCACACCAGCACCACCATCGGCGAACACCGTTTCTACGCGGTCAACTGACAACCGGTTTCCGGCAGCAAAAAGGCCCTCGCGAGAGGGCCTTTCTTTTTGGACGTTTATACGTCCATATATTACATGGCGTAGACATGGTCGCCGCGAACCTGCGCATAGTCGCCGACGCGAAGTCCCGGATCTTCCTTCTGCGTCACCGTGGCGTACTGGCCGTTGTCCAACCGTACCGTGACACGCCAGGCCGGGATCTCACCGTTGCCGGTACGCTTGCCGACCTGGTTGCCGACCACGCCACCGGCAACCGCGCCAGCGACGGTGGCTGCCTTGCGCCCGTTGCCCTTGCCGACCTGGTTGCCCAGCACGCCGCCGGCGACGGCACCGATCACCGCACCCAGCGTGCCGTGGCCGCTGTCCTGCACGTAGACCTGCTGGACATCCTGCACCACACCGCAGTTCTGGCAGCGCGTGCTGCCGTAGCCGGAGCTCTGGTAGCCGCCGCGGTTGTAGCCGCCGTTGTTGTATGGACCGGTGGCGCAGCCGCCGAGAACCAGGCTGCCCGCCAGCGCAGCGGCGAGGGCGAAGTTGCGGGATCGGTTGATCATCATGGCGCGACTCCTCGGTGGATGTGTGCGGATGATCGCGCGCGGTCCGTCCATGGACCGCGTAGATCACGTCAGCGCATCAGTGCGCGTCGGATACGGCGACGACGCCCTCCTGCACCTGGACGCGGTCACCCGGGTCGTGGTCCATCCGCACGGTGCGGGTGACCCCGTTGTACTCGTAGCGCACGTCGTAGCCGACCACCTTGGTGCTGGAGTCGTTGACCGTTTCGCACTTGCGCTCGGTGGTGCTGGTTTCCGTGGGGTGCTGGCGGTTCTGCTGGATCTTCTTGCCGGCGTAGCCGCCGGCGACCGCGCCAGCCACGGTAGCCAGGGTCTTGCCCTTGCCGCCGCCGACCTGGTGGCCGAGCAGGCCACCGGCCACCGCGCCGATCGCCGTGCCGGCGATCTGGTGCTGGTCCTTCGGCGGCTCGCTGTGCGTGACCACTTCGTCGTGGCAGACCTGGCGCGGGTTGTTCACCGTCTTGCGGACTGGGTCGACGCTCACCACGCGAGCGTACTTGGCGCCGGCGTCGGCATTGCCGGCCTCGGCGCTGGACGATCCATTGGCCAGGCCCGCATCGGCGCTGGCGTCGCGGTTGCAAGCCGAAATGCCCATCGCGAACGCTGCCGCGATCCCCACCTGAAGCGCATTGACCATCAACCTGTTCATGACTTGCCTCTCCTTCGTTTTTTCATGCGGCGTGGCAGGCGCGCCATGCGTCCACCATTCACCTGCGGGAACATTGAACCTTCGACATACTGAATACGGCCTAGACATTCCATCCCTATGCGCAGCGCAGGTGACGAACGCGTGACGGACAGCTCAGATACGCCCGCCTCCCCCGCCCCCCCATGGCTGGTGGACAGCCATGCGCACATCGACGACGCAAGCTTCGACGAGGACCGCGCGCAGGTGCTGGAACGCGCCGCCCGGGCCGGGGTACAGCAACTGGTCGTTCCCGGCATCGATGCGGCGAGCTGGCCGCGCATAGCGGCATTGTGCCAGCGGCATGCCGGGCTGGCGCCCGCCTTTGGCCTGCACCCCCTGTTCCTTGCGCAGCATCGTCCGGAACACCTGGACGCCCTGCGCACGTGGCTGCACGAGCGGAATCCGGTCGCACTCGGCGAAATCGGGCTGGACTTCTACGTGGAGGAGCTCGACCAAGAGCTGCAGCACTACTACTTCGACGCGCAGCTGGCACTGGCCAGGGAGTTCGATCTGCCGGTCATCGTGCACGCCCGACGCGCCGTGGAGGAAGTGGTGCTGACCCTGCGCCGTTTCCCCGGGCTCCGCGGCGTCGTGCACAGCTTCGCCGGCAGCAGTCAGCAGGCGGAGCGACTCTATGACATGGGCTTCCTGCTCGGCATCGGCGGCCCGGTCACCTACCCGCGTGCAAAGCGGTTGCGCCAGCTCGTCGCCACGATGCCGATCGAACACCTGTTGCTGGAAACCGATGCGCCCGACCAGCCCAACGCCGGGCATCAGGGCGAACGCAACGAACCGTTGCGCATGCTGGACACCCTGACGGTCGTCGCCGAGCTGCGCGGCGAACCATGCGAAGCGGTCGCAGCCACCACCACGGCGAACGCCCGCCGCTTGTTCGGATTGCCGGAGCCGCATTGATTCCTGTCCGGACGCATGGATGCGTTCGGACGGCGACATCGGTACTTGCCAGTCTCGCACATCCGCGCTAAATTAATTCACTGGTGAAATATGAGCTGGTGAAATGGCACGGTTGGGCGACTGCATTGTGATGATGGACGAGGGGATCGGCCGGGTCAGCCAGGTCATCCCGGGCATGCCCACGACCGAAGCGCGCCTGACCCGCCTGCTGCTGATGGTCGGCCGGGCCTTCGACGAAGCCGTGGAAGAGTCGCTCGCCCCCCACAAGATCAACCACAGCGACTTCCTCGCACTGATGATCCTCTACAGCCGTCCGGACGGCAGCTCCACGCCCGGCGAGCTGTGCGAGTACACCTCGCAGGGCGCCACCAACATGACCCGCATCGCCAACGCGCTGGTCAAGCGCGGGCTGATCACGCGCGGCCCCAGCGAGGAGGACCGCCGCCGCGTGGTGATCCGCATCACGCCGGCCGGGCGCCGCTTCGTGCAGAAGCTGCTGCCGCCGCTGTTTCCTCGCGTCAGCGCGGCGTTCACCGGCTTCAGCGACACCGACAAGCGCAGTTTCAGCCGCCTGCTGCGCAAGCTTGCCGACAACCTCGACCGCCTTGACGAGCCCACATCCCCCAAGGACGCCCCATGAAACCTGCCCCGCTCCGCCTGCGCACCGCGCTGGCTGCTGCGACCGTGCTGGCGCTGGCCGCGTGTGCCACGCCACCGGCCAAACTCCCGCCGCCGCAGCTGCGCTACGACGTTCCGCTCGCCGGCCTGCAGACCGCCACCCGCGCCGGCTGGCCCGACGCACAGTGGTGGCGCGCCTACGGCGACCCGCAACTGGACGACCTGATGGATCGCGCGCTGCGCCAGGCGCCGGACCTGGCGCTGGCGGAGAGCCGCGTGCAGGGCGCCGAGCAATCCGCGCGCCTGGCGGCGGCGCAGATGGGCCTGAGCGTCAACGGCAACGCGCAGTATTCGCGCCAGCGGATGAGCGAGCACGGCCTGATCCCGGCGCAGTTCCTCGGCTTCACCTGGTACAGCCAGGCCGATCTCGGCGTGCAGTTGCAGTATGACTTCGACTGGTGGGGCAAGAAGCGCGCAACGGTCGAGGCTGCGCTGGACCAGGCGCACGCCGCCGAGGCACAGCGCAGCGCCGCAGCGCTGGCGTTGCAGTACGCCGTCGCCAGCACGTACTTCGACTGGCAGGCCGACCAGGCGCGACTCGCGCTGGCCGACCGCTCGCTGGCCGCGAGCGAGCAATTGCTGCAGATCGCCCGGCTGCGCGTGCGCCAGGGCGTGGACCTGGCGGACACCGCCGAGCAGGCCCAGGCGCAGGTGGCCGAACTGAAGCAGATGCGCACCGCTCTCGATGGCTCGGCCAAGGTACGCCGCGTCGTGCTGGCCTCGTTGCTGGGCGTGGCGCCGGCTG
This sequence comes from Frateuria sp. YIM B11624, assembly GCF_049727805.1. Classification (NCBI taxonomy): domain Bacteria; kingdom Pseudomonadati; phylum Pseudomonadota; class Gammaproteobacteria; order Lysobacterales; family Rhodanobacteraceae; genus Frateuria; species Frateuria sp. YIM B11624. Next base: position 135,566 of record NZ_JBCNYA010000001.1, on the reverse strand, counting down.
ACCTGCCCGAACTCCAGGCACGTGCATTGCCGGACGTGCAACCGGGCCTGCCCGAGAACGCCAGCCTCGACTTGATCGCGCGTCGTCCCGACATCGCGGCGAGCCGCTGGCAGGTCGAGGCCGCGCTGAAGCAGACCGACGTGGCCCGCGCGCAGTTCTTCCCCGACCTGAGCCTTACCGCCCTGGCCGGCCTGTCCAGTATCGACATGGGCAAGCTGTTCACCGCCGGCAGCCGGGTCTTCGCCGTGACCCCAGCGCTGCACCTGCCGATCTTCGAAGGCGGCGCGCTGGAAGCCAACTACGGCCTGAGCCGCGCCCAGCTCGACAGCGCCGTGGCGCAGTACCGCGGCACCGTGCTGCAGGCGGCCCGCGACGTCGCCACGCAGGCGTTGGGCGCCGAGCAGTTGGCTGCGCAACGCAAGGAACAGCAGGTCCAGCTCGCCGCGGACGAACGCCTGGTCGCCAACGCCGACGCGCGGCTGCGCCAAGGCGTGCGCGATGCCCGCGAAAGCCTGGCAGCCGAACTTGCGTTGCTGCAGCAACGCGACGCCGCCACCCAGTTGCATGCGCAGGCGCTGGCCACCGACCTGGCCCTGATCAAGGCGTTGGGCGGTGGCTACCGCAGCCAACCCGCGCCCGCCGTTGCCTCCTCCTCCCCTTCCCCTGCCGGAGCCGCTACCCATGAGCGCCACTGAAGCCGACAAGCCCGCCGACAACGACAGCGGCCTGGCCGCGAAGAACCCGGGCAAGCGCCGTCGCGCGCTGTTCATCGTGGCCGGGGTGTTCATCCTCATCGCAGTGGTCTGGGTGCTGCTGTGGCTGTTCGTGTTCTCGCACCGGGAGAAGACCGACAACGCCTACGTCGGCGGCAACCAGGTGACGATCTCGGCGCAGGTGCCGGGTACGGTGGTCGCGATCATGGCCGACGACACCCAGCGCGTGGAGGCTGGCCAGGTTCTGGTCCGGCTCGATCCGACCGATGCCCAGGTGCGCCTGGCGCAGGCGCGCAGCGCGCTGGCGCAGGCGGTGCGCGGCGTGCGCCAGCAGACCAGCTCGGCCAGCAGCGCCGACGCCCAGGTCACGGCGCGCAAGCTGGAACTGGACAAGCTCGAGGCCGACCTCAAGCGCCATCTGCCGCTGCTCGCGGCGCATGCCGAATCGCCCGAGATCGTGCAGCACCTGCGCGATGGCGTGGCGCAGGCGCGCGCCGGGCTGGAGGCGGCGAAGGCACAGGCTGCCGCCGCGCACGCCGCGATCGAAGGCACGGACGTGGCCGAGAACCCGTCCGTGCTGCAGGCCCGTGCCAACTTCCGTGCCGCCTGGATCGCCGCGCAGCGCAACGCCATCCTCGCGCCGGTGTCCGGTTACGTGGCGCAGCGCAGCGTGCAGTTGGGCAACAGCGTGCAGCCCGGCCAGCAACTGATGACCGTGGTGCCGCTGCATGACCTGTGGATCGACGCCAACTTCAAGGAAGGCCAGCTGCAGCACATCCGCATCGGCCAGCCGGCCACCGTCGAAGCCGACATCTACGGCGGCGACGTCGAGTACCACGGCAAGGTGGTCGGCCTCGGCGCCGGCACCGGCAGTGCGTTCTCGCTGCTGCCGGCGCAGAACGCCACCGGCAACTGGATCAAGGTGGTGCAGCGCGTGCCTGTTCGCGTCGCGCTGGACAACAAGGAGCTGGACAAGCATCCGCTGCGCGTGGGCCTGTCGACCACGGTCACCGTCGACATCACCGATGACCGCGGCCCCGTGCTCGCCCAGGCGCCGGCGCAGCAGCCGGTCGCCGAAACGAGCGTCTACGACCGCATGATGGGCAAGGCCGACGACGAGGCCCAGCGCATCATCCTGGCCAACCTGCCGCGCGCGGCCAAGTAACCGAAGGCCCTTCCCCATGGCCGCCTCCCCCAACGACACCAAGCCACTGCCGCCGTTGCACGGCGGTGCGCTGGTGCTGCTCACCATCGCCGTCGCGTTCAGCACCTTCATGGAAGTGCTGGACATGACCATCGTCAACGTGGCCGTGCCGCACATCGCCGGCAGCCTGGGCGTGAGCCCGAGCGAGGGCACCTGGACGATCAGCTCCTACGCGCTGGCCAGCGCCATCATGCAGCCGCTCACCGGCTGGATCGCGCGGCGCTTCGGCGAGGTGCGCAGCTTCGTCGTCTCGGTGCTGCTGTTCGTCACCTTCTCGATGTTGTGCGGCCTGGCCACCTCGATGCCGATGCTGGTGATCGCGCGCCTGATGCAGGGCGCCGGCTCCGGCCCGATGGTGGCGCTGTCGCTCACGCTGCTGCTGTCGAGCTACCCGAAGGCCAAGCAGGGCATCGCGTTGGCGTTGTGGGCGATGACCGTGGTGGTAGCGCCGATCTTCGGCCCGATCCTGGGCGGCTGGCTGACCGACAACTTCTCCTGGCCGTGGATCTTCTACATCAACCTGCCGGTGGGCCTGGCCGCGGCGGTGATCACCTGGGGCCTGCTGCACAAGCGCGAGACCAAGACCGCCAAGACCCCGATCGACGCGGTCGGCCTCACGCTGCTGGTGGTCGGCGTGGGCGCGTTGCAGTTCATGCTGGACAACGGCAACGACCGCGACTGGTTCGCCTCGCCGCTGATCCTGGCGCTAGGCATCATCGCGCTGGTGTGCCTGACCTTCCTGGTCGTATGGGAGATGCACGCCAAGCACCCCGTAGTGGACCTGTCGCTGTTCAAGCAGCGCAACTTCAGCGTGGGCGTGATCGCGCTGACGCTGGGCATGTTCGCCTTCTTCGGCATCAACGTGGTGTTCCCGCTGTGGCTGCAGGTGACGCTGGACTACACCGCCACCTGGGCCGGCCTGGCCACCGCGCCGGTCGGCATCCTGGCGTTCCTGATGTCGCCGATCCTCGGGCGCAACATGGACAAGCTGGACCTGCGTGGAGTGGTGACGTTCTCCTTCATCGTGTTCGCGATCACCTCCTGGTGGTTCTCCACCTTCGACGCGTCGGCCTCGTTCTCCACGCTGGTGCTGCCACGCTTCGTGATGGGCATCGCCATCCCCTGCTTCTTCATTCCGCTCAACCAGATCTACCTCTCCGGCCTGCCGCCGGAGCAGATCGCCAGCGCCACCGGCCTGTCCAACTTCTGCCGCACGATGGGCTCGAGCATTTCCACCGCGGTGACGGTGACCCTGTGGCAGCACCGCGGCGAGTACCACCACGCCACGCTGACCGAGTACGTCAGTCCGGCGCACCCGGCGGCCACGCAGTTCATCGGCCAGGTATCGCACATGGGGTTGTCGCACACGCAGTCGCTGGGGCTGGTCGACCGTCTGCTCAGCCGCGAAGCGCTCACTTTGGCGGTGAACGACGTGTTCTTCGGCTGTGCGGTGCTGTTCCTGGCGTTGATTCCCATCCTCTGGTTCGCCCGGCCGCCGTTCGGCAGCGCAGGCGGCGCGATGGGGCATTGACGCAGGGCGGCACGGAGCGGATTGCTGCACCCGGGGGTGCAGCATGGATGTCTGGTGCAGCGCAATACGTTCTGCTAGCGTGTGCCGCATGGCACAAAAACTGCGCATCATCAAGAAGTATCCGAACCGCCGGCTCTACGACACGGAGATCTCCAGCTACATCACGCTGGAAGAAGTCCGTCAGCTGGTACTGGACGGCGAAACCTTCGAGGTCCGCGATGCCAAGAGCGGCGAGGACCTCACCCGCTCCGTGCTGCTGCAGATCATCTCCGAACACGAGGAGAAGGGGCAGCCGATGCTCTCGCCCCAGTTGCTGAGCCAGATCATCCGCTTCTACGGCGACTCGCTGCAGGGCTTCATGGGCCCTTACCTGGAGCGCAGCCTGCAGGTGTTCCTCGACCAGCAGCAGCAGTTCCGCGCGCAGCTCAACAGCCTGATGGGCCAGACGCCCTGGTCGATGCTCAACGAGCTGACCGAGCGCAACCTGGACGCCTGGAAGACCATGCAGCGTGGCTTCCTCGACGCTGCGGCGCAGACGCCGCCGAACAAGAACCGCAAGGGCTGATTTCCGACGCAGGACCGTAGGGTGGGCTTCAGCCCACCTCGCCTTTGCGCACCAGATGGAGCTGGTGGGCTGAAGCTCACCCCACGTTGCAGCGAGTGCCCGTTGCACACGCAGCCCGCTTGCGGAACAGTTCGGCGATACGACGCAACGGATCGCCCATGAGCAAACCCTCCCTTACCCTGATCGGCGGCGGCCTGGTCGGCGCACTGCTGGCGCAGCAACTGGCGCGACGCGGCTTCGCCGTGGACGTGTTCGAGAAACGTCGCGATCCGCGCGTGGCCGGCTTCGCCGGTGGCCGCTCGATCAACCTGGCGTTGGCCGAGCGTGGCCTGCAGGCCTTGCGCAGCGCGGGCCTTGCAGACGAGGTGCTGCGGCGTGCCGTGATGATGCGCGGACGCATGGTGCACACCGCCGACGGCCGCAGCGGCCTGCAACGCTACGGCGTGGACGACAGCGAGGTGATCTGGTCGGTCTCGCGCGGCGGACTCAACATGCTGTTGCTGGATGCAGCCGAAGCGGCCGGCGTGCGCTTCCATTTCGGCCAGGGCCTGGTCTCGGCCGACTTCGACGCCGGGCGCATGCGCGTGGCCGATTCCGAGGGCATCGAACACGAACTCGACGCCCCGGTCCTGGTTGGCGCCGACGGCGCAGGCTCGGCCCTGCGCGCCGCGATGAATGCCCATCGTCCACTGGGCGAGCGCACCGAATGGCTGGGGCACGGCTACAAGGAGCTGGAGATTCCGCCGGCGTCGCGGCTGCCGCCCGCGCTGCTGCGGGACAGCGGCGGTCACGACCAGTTCGCGATCGAACCCAACGCACTGCATATCTGGCCGCGCGGCGGCTATATGTGCATCGCCCTGCCCAACACCGAGGGCAGCTTCACCGTCACCCTGTTCCTGCCCGCGCAGGGGCCGCATCCGAGCTTCGCCACGCTGCCGGACGCACGCGCCGCCGAAGCTTTCTTCAAGGATGACTTCGCCGACCTGCTGCCCTTGCTGCCCAGCTTCGCCCAGGACTACGACGCCCATCCGGTCGGTACGCTGGCCACTTTGTATCTGGAACGCTGGCACCTCGACGGCCGCGCATTGCTGGTGGGCGACGCCGCCCACGCCATCGTGCCTTTCCACGGCCAGGGCATGAACTGCGGATTCGAGGACACGGTGGCGTTGGCCGACTTGCTGGACGGCAGCGACCCGGCCGAGGCCTTCGCCGAGTTCCAGCGCATCCGCCAGCCCAACGCCGACGCGATCGCCGCCATGGCGATCGAAAACTACGTCGAGATGCGCGACTCGGTCGCCGACCCGCGTTACCTGGCCAAGCGGGAACTCGGTGCGCGCCTGGCAGCGCGTGCGCCGGAGCACTTCATGGCGCGCTACCGCATGGTCACCTTCAGCCACCTTCCCTACGCCTACGCGCTCGAACGCGGGCGGGCGCAGGACGTGCTGCTGGAACAACTGCTGCGCGATTCGAACGACCCCGCTTCGGTCGACCTGGACGCGGCGATGGCCACGCTCAGGGCCACGCTGCCGCCGTTGCCGCCGCTGCGCCATGGATGACGAACTGCTGAAGGCTTATTGCCGCAGCGCCTACCGCGTGCGCCTGCGTTCCGGCGGTGCCGCCACGATCCGCATCGGTGAACCGTTGCCGGTCGCGTTGCGGCCGCTGGCCGGCGATCGCGACTGGGGTTTCTTCACCGCCTGGAATCCACGCTCCAGGCCGCAGCCGCCTTCGGCCAACCGCGAGGTCCAGCGGCGCCTGCTCGCCGATCTGCGGGGCGATGGCTCGCTCGGCATCCACCCGGCGCTGGGCAAGGGTACGGATGGCTGGCGCGAGCCCAGCTTCTGGATCGTGGGTATCGACGCAGATGCGCTGGAGCGGCTGGGCGACCGGTACGGGCAGAACGCCTGGCTGTCCGGACATGGGGCTGGACCGGCGGAGTTGCGGTTGCGCTGAGGGCAGCCCTGGCGCGAGGCCTGCCGCAGGTGCGCCGCCGCACCGCATGGACAAGCCGCTTGCGCATTGCGGACAATCCCCCGGATGACTTCCGTCCATGCCATCCCGCTGCTGCAGGCGCGGGGCCTGTCCTTCCTGCGCGCCGACGAGCCGGTGTTCGGACCGCTGGATTTCGCCCTGCACGCGGGCGAGCTGGCCCTGGTCGAGGGCGACAACGGCAGCGGCAAGACCACCCTGCTGCGCCAGTTGGCCGGCCTGCTACACGTCGGCGAGGGCGAGCTGCTATGGCGAGGCCAGCCCTGGCAGCGCGACGCCTGCGCAGGCGAGGTGTTGTTCCTGGGCCATCAACTGGGCCTGAAGATGGACATGAGCCCACGCGAGAACCTGCGCATCGCCGCCGGGCTGCACGGCGCGCGCGAGGGACGCAGCGCCGCGTCCGTGCTGGCCGAGGTCGGTCTGCCCGGCTACGAGGACGAACCCGTGCGCCGGCTGTCCGCGGGCCAGAAGAAGCGCGCCGCGCTGGCGCGGTTGCTGCTGCTGCCGGCGGTGCTGTGGCTGCTGGACGAGCCGTACGCGAACCTGGACCGCGCGGGCATCGCGCTGGTCAACCGCCTGTTGGAGGCGCACGTGGCCGAGGGTGGCGCGGCGCTGGTGACCAGCCATGGAGCGGTGAGCTTCCACGGCGGCGAGCCGAAGCGGATCCGCATGCATGCCTGAGATCCTTCGCCCAATACTGGCTCCGGAGCGGCCGTCATGAGCCCGACGCCCCTTCCGGCTGCCTGCGTGGCGGTGCTGCGGCGCGATCTCACGCTGGCCTGGCGGCGTCGCGGCGATATCGCCATGCCGGTGCTCTATGCGCTGATCGTGGCGACGCTGTTCCCCTTTGCGCTGGGCCCGGAAGATGCCCTGTTGCAGCGGATCGCCGGCGGCGTGGTGCTGGTCACCGTGCTGCTGGCCATGCTGCTGGCGCTCGATGCGATGTTCCGCAGCGACATCGAGGACGGTTCGCTGGAACAACTCGTGCTCGCGCCGCAACCGCTGGCGCTGATGCTGGCGATGAAGATCCTCGCGCACTGGCTCACCACCGCGCTGCCGCTGATCGTGATCGCGCCGTTGCTGGCCGGCATGCTGCACCTGCCCGTGCCGGTGATGGGCGTGCTGCTGCTGGCGCTGCTGCTGGCCACGCCGATGCTCAGCCTGCTGGGCGCCGTGCTGGTCGCGCTGACGGCCGGGACGCGGCGCTCTGGTATGCTTCTCGCCCTGATGTTGCTGCCGCTGTGCGTGCCGGTGGTCATCTTTGCCGCAGGCGCGGTCGCGGCCGCCCAACAGGGGTTACCGTGGGTGTCCCCGATCGCCTGGCTCGGCGCGGCGCTCGCCCTGGCCCTGGTGCTGGCGCCACTCGCCTGCGCGGCCGCCCTTCGTATTGCGTTGGACGCCTAAGATCATGTCCAAGTGGATTCCCCTCTGGCTGCACAAGCTCGGCTCGCCGCCGATCTTCTATCGGTTCGCCGGCACGCTGCGGCCATGGTTCCTGGCGCTGGCGCTGGTCTCCGGCGCCGTCGCCCTGTACGGCGGCCTGGTGCTGGCGCCCGCCGATTACCAGCAGGGTGATGCCTACCGCATCATCTTCATCCACGTGCCGAGCGCCTGGATGGGACTGTTCATCTACGGCGTGATGGCCGTCGCCTCGTTCATCGCGCTGGTCTGGCGGATCAAGCTGGCCGAGGCGGTGGCGATGGAGTCGGCGCCGATCGGCGCGGCCTTCACCTTCATCACCCTGGTCACCGGTTCGCTGTGGGGCAAGCCGATGTGGGGCACCTGGTGGACCTGGGACGCGCGGCTGACCTCCGAACTGGTGCTGCTGTTCCTGTACCTGGGCGTGATCGGCCTGTACCACGCCTTCGAGGATCGCCGCCAGGGTGCGCGCGCCGCCGCGTTCCTCGCCATCATCGGCATCATCAACGTGCCGATCGTCCATTTCTCGGTGAACTGGTGGAACACCCTGCACCAGGGCTCGACCGTGCGCATCCTGGGCCCGTCGAAGATCAGCGCCAGCATGCTCTGGCCCCTGCTGACCATGATGGTGGCCACCAAGCTCTACTACGTCGCCAGCCTGTTCGGCCGCGTGCGCGCCGACCTGCTGGAGCTCGAAGGCGGCAAGGACTGGGTACGTCGCATCGCCGCCGGGAACGGTGTTCCAGGGGAACAGGTTCCGGGAGAGCAGGCATGACCCAGTTCTTCGCCATGGGAGGCTATGCCGCGTACGTGTGGCCGGCTTATGCGGTGTTCTTCATCGTGCTGCTCGCCGATTTCATTTCCCCGCTGCTGCGCCGCCGCCGCAACCTGAATGAACTTCGCGCCCGCCTGGCGCGACAAACCGCGCGCCAGCACCGCGCCGCTCCGCCTGCCGTGAACCCATGAACCCGACCCGCAAACGCCGCCTGATCATCGTCCTGCTCGTGCTCGCTGCCGCCCTGGTGGCGGTGGGCCTGACCGTGTTCGCCCTGCAGCAGAACATGAACTACCTGTTCACTCCCAGCCAGGTGCGTTCGGGCCAGGCCGAGGCCTACAAGACCTTCCGCCTCGGCGGCATGGTCAAGGCCGGCTCGATCCAGCGCTCGGGCGATTCGCTCAAGGTCGGCTTCACCGTGGTCGACGCCGATGGCGCGATGCCGGTGGAGTACACCGGCATCCTGCCGGACCTGTTCCGCGACAACCAGTCGGTGATCGCGACCGGGCACATGGCCGGCGACCACTTCGTCGCCACCGAGGTGCTGGCCAAGCACGACGAAACCTACATGCCGAAGGAACTGAAGGACGCCATGGAGAAGGCGCACCACGGCAACAAGGCCGTGGCCGCCAGCGGGACGCCGCAATGACGCCGGAACTGGGCCAGCTCGCACTGATCCTCGCCATGTTGCTCGCCCTGGCGCAGGGCGTGCTGCCGCTCATCGGCGCCTGGCGCGGCAACCGCGCGCTGATGGCCATCGCCCGCCCCGCGGCGGCAGGCCAGGCGGTGTTCGTGGCGATGGCGTTCGGCCTGCTCGTGTGGGCGTTCCTGCGCTTCGACTTCTCGGTGCAATACGTGGCCGACAACTCGAACCTGGCCCTGCCCTGGTACTACCGCATCGCGGCGGTGTGGGGCGCGCACGAGGGCTCGATGCTCTTGTGGGTGCTGATCCTCAACGTCTGGACGGTGGCGCTGGCCGCCTTCAGCCGGCAGTTGCCGGAGGATTTCCTGGCCCGCGTGCTGGGCGTGCTGGGCATCGTCGCGGTGGGCTTCCTGGCCTTCATCATCTTCACCTCGAACCCCTTCATGCGTCTGCTGCCGATGCCGCCCGACGGCGGCGATCTCAACCCGGTGCTGCAGGACCCGGGCATGACCTTCCACCCGCCCGTGCTGTACATGGGTTACGTGGGCTTCTCGGTGGCCTTCGCCTTCTCCATCGCCGCGCTGCTGGGCGGCTCGCTGGAACAGGGCTGGGTGCGCTGGGCGCGGCCGTGGACCAACGCGGCCTGGGCCTTCCTCACCTGCGGCATCGTCGCTGGCAGCTGGTGGGCGTACGCGGAGTTGGGCTGGGGCGGCTGGTGGTTCTGGGATCCGGTGGAGAACGCCAGCTTCATGCCCTGGCTGGTGGGCGTGGCGCTGATCCACGCGCAGGCGGTGACGGAGAAACGCGGCTCGCTGCGCGCCTGGACCATCCTCTTGTCGATCTTCGCCTTCTCGCTCTCGCTGCTGGGTACTTTCCTGGTGCGCTCGGGCGTGCTGACCTCGGTGCATGCCTTCGCCTCCGATCCGCGCCGCGGTCTCTACATTCTGGCGTTCCTGGCGATCGTGATCGGCGGCTCGCTGCTGCTGTACGCGGTGCGCGCGCCGAAGGTCGCCGGCGGCAAGGCATTCGGTCTGCTCTCGCGCGAGACGGTGATCCTCGTCGCCAACCTGATGTTCACCGTGGCCGCGGCGATGGTGCTGCTGGGCACGCTGTTCCCGCTGATCGGCGATGCGCTGCATCTGGGCAAGATTTCCGTTGGGCCGCCCTACTTCGGCTTCCTGTTCCCGCTGCTGATGCTGCCGGTGGTGTTGCTGCTGCCGTTCGGACCGTTCCTGCGCTGGGGCAAGAGCGAGCCGGCGCCGCTGAAGAGTGTCCTCGTTCGCGTGACCATCGCCGCAGTGGCCTGCGCGATCGTGGCCGCGTTCTTCGTGCAGAGCCAGGCCCGGGCGATCGCCGGCGTGGCCGCCGCGGTGTGGTGCGGCATCGGCACGCTGCTTTACGTCTACAAGCGCTGGCGGGAAATGCCGCGCGGGCGGCGCTACCCCGCCGAGATGGCCGGCATGCTGCTGGCGCACTTCGGCCTGGGCGTGTTCCTGGTCGGCGTGCTGCTGTCCGAATCGCTGAGCGTCACCCGCGACGTGCGCATGGCGCCCGGCGACACGCAGACCGTGGGTGCCTACACCTTCCGCTTCGACGGCGTGAAAGCCACGCGCGGTCCCAACTGGCATGCCGAACAGGGCACCGTCACCGTGCTCAAGGACGGCAAGACCATCGATGTGATGCACCCGCAGAAACGCACTTATCCGCGCGGCCAGGTGCAGACCGAGTCGGCGATCGACCCCGGCGTCACCCGCGACCTCTACGTGGCCCTCGGCGAGCCGATGGACCCGAACAGGCTCGAAGGCGCCTGGGCGCTGCGTCTCTACGCCAAGCCGTTCGTGCGCTGGATCTGGGGCGGCGGCCTGTTCATGATGCTGGGCGGCTTCGTGGCCGCGGCCGACCGGCGCTTCCGCGCCAGGCGTGCGCCCGCCAGGGAAGCGGTCGAGCCGGTACTGCCGGTGAAGGAATCCCGCGCATGACCCGTTCGCTGCCGTTGATCGGCTTCCTGCTGCTGGTCGGCCTGTTTGGCTTCGGCATCTGGTGGAACACCCGGCACGACCCGCGCGAGGTCCCCTCGCCGTTGATCGGCAAGCCGGCGCCTGAATTCGTGCTGCCGCTGCTGGACGATCCCGCCAGGACGGTCAGCAAGGCTTCCATGCTGGGCAAGCCCTACCTGGTCAACGTGTTCGCCAGCTGGTGCATCGCCTGCGGTGAAGAGCATCCGGTGCTGATGGCCGAAGGCCGCACGCTGGGCGTGCCGCTGGTCGGCTACGACTACAAGGATGCGCCCGAGGACGCCAAGGCGTGGCTCGCGCGCCACGGCAACCCGTACGACATGGTGATCGCCGACCAGCCCGGCCGCACCGCGATCGACTTCGGCGTGTACGGCGCCCCGGAAAGCTTCCTGATCGATGCCAAGGGCGTGATCCGCTACAAGCACATCGGTCCGTTCACGCCCGAGGTCATCGAGCGCGAGCTCAGGCCGCTGATCGCGCAACTGAAGCAGGAGGCGCCATGAACCGGACGCTCCTGCGAGTGCTCCTGGCCGTGTTCGTCGTGCTTTCGGGCGCGGTCGCCGCCCAGGCGATCGACCCGCTGCCGTTCAAGGACCACGCCCAGGAAGTCCGCTTCCAGAACCTCACGCGGCAACTGCGCTGCCTGGTCTGCCAGAACGAGAATCTCGCCGATTCCAACGCCGACCTGGCGCGCGACCTGCGCCACGAGGTGTTCGGACTGATGCAGCAGGGCAAGAGCGACGACGAGATCAAGCAGTACCTGGTCGATCGCTATTCGGATTTCGTGCTGTACGACCCGCCGGTAAAGCCCGCCACCTGGCTGCTGTGGTTCGGCCCGGGCCTGTTCCTGCTGATGGGCGCCGCGGTGGTACTGGTCACCATCCGCAGGCGCGGCCGCGCCACGCGCATCGACAGCCGGCTGGTCGACAACGCCACGATCGAACAAGGGGACGATTGGTGAAGCTCGCGTTCTACCTGGTCGCTGCCGCGATGATCGCGGCGGCGCTCGCCCTGCTGCTCTGGCCACTGGTACGCCATGGCCGTCGCGAGGGGCGTTCCGCCGGCATCTTCGCGCTGGCCCTCGTCGTCGCCTTCGTGCTTCCGCTGGCCGCCGGCGGGATCTACCTGCTGGTCGGCACGCCGGTGGCGCTCAATGGCGTGACGGCGCAGCCGAGCATGGACATCGACCAGGCCGTGGCCGAGCTGCGCGATCATCTCAAACAGCAGCCGGACGACCTGCAGGGCTGGCTGCTGCTCGCGCAGACCGAGGCGGCGATGCACCAGGACGCGCAGGCGCGCGATGCCTACGGCCAGGCGCTGCGGCTGGATCCCCGCAACGGCACGGCGATGGTCGGTTGGGCCGAAGCCGACTCGATGGCGCGCGACGACCATCGCATCGAAGGCCGCGCGGTAGAGTTGCTCGAACAGGCCGTGCAGGCCGATCCGGCCAACCAGCGCGGCCTGTGGCTGCTCGGCATCAGCCGGTTCCAGCACGACGACTACGCGGCCGCGGCGGCCACATGGCGCCGCCTGCAGCCGCTGCTGGATCCTGGCTCCAACGTGGCCAAGGCAGTGACCGAGCAGATCGCCGTCGCCGAGGCACGGGCCGGCGGCAAGCCAAGCCCATCGGCGGCCGCCGATGCCCAGGGCCCGCGCCTGACGGTGCAGGTCGAACTCGCTCCCTCGCTGCGCGACAAGCTCAAGCCCGGGGCCGCCCTGTTCGTCTACGCGCGTGCCGAACAGGGGCCGCCGATGCCGCTGGCGGTGGCGCGCCTGGAAGCCTCGCAGCTGCCGGCTACGGTCACGCTCACCGACGCCATGGCGATGGCGCCGCAGTTCAAGCTATCTTCCGCCGCCAAGGTCTTCGTCGGTGCGCGCATCAGCGCCAGCGGCCAGGCGATCGCGCAACCCGGCGACTTGGAAGGTGATGCCGGCGTGGTCGAGGTGAATCATGCCGGCCCGATACGGATCGTCATCGACAAGGTTCATCCATGAGCACGGACGCCCCGGACGCCCGCCGCTACCACGCCCTGCCCTCGCCCTTCGCAATGAAGCGCGGCGGCGAGTTGCACGGGGCGTGGGTGGCCTACGAAACCTGGGGGAAGCTCAACCCGGCCCGCGACAACGCCGTACTGATCCTCACCGGCCTCTCGCCCAGCGCGCACGCGGCCTCGAACTCCGAAGACCCGACCGCCGGCTGGTGGGAGGGCATGCTCGGCCCCGGCAAGGCGATCGACACCGACCGCTGGTTTGTGATCTGCGTGAACTCGCTGGGCAGCGACAAGGGCTCGACCTGCCCCGCCTCGATCGACCCGGCCACCGGCCGGCCCTACCGCCTCGGCTTCCCGGAACTGGCGCTGGAAGACGTGGCCAATGCCGCCTTCGAGCTGGTTCGCCACGGCCTCGGGATCGAACGCCTGGCCTGCCTGATCGGCTGCTCGATGGGCGGCATGGGCGCGCTGGCCTACATGGTGTTGCATCCGGACAGCGTGCGCGCGCACATCAGCGTGGACACCGCACCGCAGGCGCAACCGTTCGCCATCGCCATCCGCTCGCTGCAGCGCGAGGCGATCCGGCTCGACCCGCAATGGAACGGCGGGGACTACGACATCCATGACGGCGATGGCGTGCGTTATCCCGAAATGGGCATGAGCATCGCGCGCAAGCTCGGCGTGATCACCTATCGCTCGGCGATGGAATGGAACGGGCGCTTTGCGCGTATCCGGCTGGATCCGGAGAAACGCGAGGACGAGCCCTTCGGCTTCGAGTTCCAGGTCGAGTCCTACCTGCAGGGCCACGCGCAACGCTTCGTGCGCAGCTTCGACCCGAATTGCTACCTCTATCTCTCGCGCGCCAGCGACTGGTTCGACATCGGCGAATACGGCGGCGGCGACATCATGCAGGGGCTCAAGCGCATCCGCGTCGAGCGCGCCCTGGTGATCGGCGTGAGCACCGATATCCTGTTCCCGTTGGAGCAGCAGGAACAGATCGCCACGGGACTGTCCGCCGCCGGCGCACGCGTCGATTTCGTGGCGCTGGACTCGCCGCAGGGCCACGATGCCTTCCTGGTCGACATTCCCAACTACAGCCGCGCCATCGGCGGTTTCCTGGCCGGCCTGTGAATTCCTGACGGGCCCGTCTCGGCCGGCTAACACCGGTGCGTTAGACTTGACGTGAAGCTGTACTGCGAGAACCCCCATGCTCACCACGGAATTCCCCGGCTGCCGCGCGCTGATCGATGCGATCGACCACGCCGTCGGCATGGACACCACGTTTGCCGTCACCGATACCCTGCGCAACAGCCTGTGCAAGCTGATGCGCAACGGCGCGGTAAAACTGCCCGATTGCGTGTTCGAGACGGCCGAAGGCCGATACGCCCGCCGCGAGCTGTATCGCAGCGAGCAGCACGGCTACTGCGTGGTGGCGATGACCTGGGGCCCAGGCCAGGGCACGCCGATCCACGACCATTGCGGCATGTGGTGCGTCGAGGGCGTCTGGAGCGGCGCGCTCGAAGTGGTGCAGTACGAGCGCCTGGCCGACGAGAACGGTCACTGCCGCTTCCAGGCGGTGGGCTCGATCCAGGCCGGCCCCGGCTCGGCCGGCAGCCTGATCCCGCCGCACGAGTACCACACCATCCGCAACCCCAGCGACGATGCGATCGCGGTCAGCCTGCACATCTATTCGGGCAACATGACGCGCTGCGCCGTGTTCCAGCCGCTACCCGAGGACCACGGCTACGAACGCTGCGAGCGCCAGCTGGGGCTCGACCCGGTGCACTGACCCGGGCATAATTCGCCCTCTTGTGCCGGTGTGGCGGAATGGTAGACGCGGCGGACTCAAAATCCGCTTCTGGCGACAGAGTGTAGGTTCGAGTCCTATCACCGGTACCACAAGACGGGCGGTCGTTCCCGCCCACCCTGAGAAGCCCGCCTCCGAGCGGGCTTTTTGTTGTTTTCCTGCAGCGGTTGTCTAGGCAAATGGGCGGACGGGTGCAAAAACCGACGAATATCCGTTCTTCCGTATGTTTCTCAAAATAGTCACTTTTCGTGCTGCTAGAGTGCCATTGCTCAATTAGTGAGCGGTCCAAACATGGGGACACGGTTATGATCAAATTTTTTTCGCACCGCGCGTTCTGCGCCGTTCTGGTTGTCATGGGCCTTTCGGGTACCGCAATGGCGGCCCAGCCGATGGACAACGGCCTTGGCCAGAGCTGGCCGAATGCACAGGACGTGAGCTCGAGTCCGCACTGGCACGTCTACGCGTTCAAAAACAATGGAATCCGCTATATCCAGGTAAACGATCTCAACGGCAACGTGCGCGTGGCCTTTGCCGCTGCCAACGGCCAGTTCCTGGTACTGCCGATGGGTCGCAATGCGAGCAATATCTCGACCCCGCAGCAGTCGGCGGTGATTTCGGACACCGCGGTGGCGCTGAGCTCCTACACGGAAACGGTCTATCGCGGCGGCGGTATTACCTTGCAGGCAGTGCCGATGAGTGATGGCACTACGCTTTTCCAGGTCGTGCGCGGCACGGCTTCGGCGCAGGCTGCGCCTGCCTGCGATCCCAACAAGGAAGACTGCAATACGCATCTCAACACGCTGGCCGCACCGGCCTGCGATCCGAACAAGGAAGACTGCAATACTCATCGAGGCGCGACGCTGGCGGCGCCGGCCTGCGATCCGAACAAGGAGGACTGCAACACTCATCTGAGCACGACGCTGGCGGCACCGGCCTGCGATCCGAACAAGGAGGACTGCAACACCCACCTGAGCACGACGCTGGCGGCACCGGCCTGCGATCCGAACAAGGAAGACTGCAACACACACCTGAGCACGACGCTGGCAGCGCCGGCCTGTGATCCGAACAAGGAAGACTGCAACACGCACCTGAGCACGACGCTGGCCGCGCCGGCCTGCGATCCGAACAAGGAAGACTGCAACACCCACCTGAGCACGACGCTGGCCGCGCCGGCCTGCGATCCGAACAAGGAAGACTGCAACACGCACCAGCAGTAAAAAACCGCCGAAAAGAAAAAGCCGCCGAAAGGCGGCTTTTTTTATTGTCAGGCGACTTCCGGCTCCCACAGGATAAGACTGAGTCGTTGCCCATCTCCCCGGGCCCGCAAGCGGACCTTGCCCCCGAACACCATGGCTCGATCCTTGATCGCCCCGAGGCCCAGTCCGCTGCCACCCAGTGCCAGGGACAGATCATCCCAGCGGATCCGGCTCAGTTGCCCGTAATCAACGCCACTGTCAATGCGCAGCACTGCCCAACGACGCCCCGCGAACTCGCCTTCCCGAAGCTGCACTTGGACGCGTGTGATGTTGCGCTTGGCGCAGGCCAGGACCACCGCTTCGACCATCAGGCGATAAATGGCCATCTGGAGGTGAATCGAAAGCTCACTGCCCTTTGGCCCGCGGACATCACACCAGTAGGCAATGCCAGCCTCATCCAGTGCACGGGGTACGGCGCCCTCGCGCAGGGCCGCCGGCAAGCCGCGCTCGCCCCAGACCAGCGGACACAGCGAATCGGCCAGGCGGTACATCTGATGCTGTGTCACAGCTGCCTGCCGGTAGTAACTGCGCTCGTCGACCCCCGGCAGCACCGAGCGCAGGCGACCCAGCAGTTGGGTATAGGAGGCCTGGATGGCACCACTGACCTCCTCCAGCGCATGGGAAGTCTGCCGCAGTTGCAGTTCTCCCAGGTACACGTTGCGCTGCGCCATGGCCAGCGCCAGCCGCGCCCCCGCCCTCTCGTGCTCCTCCCGTTCGTGAAGGATGGCGATACGTGCGGAAAGCATCAGCATGGTTGTAATCGTGAAGGCCACGAATACCTGCGCATCAAGGGTCGCGCTGTCACGGTGATACGGCATTGCAATCACCAGGGCAACGCTCGCGGCAGCGCCGCCGACGGCAGTACCGCGCCAGCCATGGCGCAGCGACAGCCACGCAACCGGCAGGAACATCGCCATGCGACATTCCTCGGTGGCGGCGCCAGCCACGCCCGAGGCCAGCCAGGCCAGAAGCACCAGTGACGGCAGCAACACGAACGCCACGTCCTTCGCCAGCGCACTTTGCGGCAACCGGATCCAGAGCCGCCTTAGACCGTGGTCGAGCAAGTCCTCGCGAACCAGCAGAACCAGCGGAACCAGCGTGAGGATGCCCAGGTAGTTACCGATGAAGTACCGCGCCGCGGCGGCCTGGAAATCGATGGTCTCGCCCGGGGCCATGCGCATCATTGCGAGGGTCGCCGTGTTCACCGCGGCCCAGAGCAGCGAAACAATCAAGGTTCCGAGCAGGAGAACGCCGACGTGGGTCTTGTTCTTCGGCTGGAAAAGCCGGCCCTGCTCGCGGCACCAGCGGATCACCGGCATGGAGAAGAGCATCGGGGGTACCGAGAAAAACGTCGCCCACAGCCAACCGTAGTCGCCCGCACACGCAATGCCTGCGTATGCCAACGATCCTGCCTCGCCTATCAGCAGCGAAGGCCAGTACCTGTACGGCGCGAACAACAGGACGCTGAAGCGGAATCCGGCCAGCAGTACCCAGTGCGAAAAGGACACCTCCCGCACGAGGTAAAACGCGAACGCATAGCCGAGGGCTACGGCGACATGCCGCAGCCACGTATTTATCCTTGTTCCTTTTGGCATCTTCCCTTCCCCTGGCTGATCCCGAGTCGCCCGCTTGCCGCTGTATCGGCAGGTCGGCCCGATACTCAACAAACCAAAGCGTGAAAGGCCTATGAAACCAACGGCCTGGGCCGGATGTTAGCGCAGTTGGGCCGACGTCGCGTGCCATCCCGGCAGGAGCCGTGCCCCACGTCGCATTTCTGCCCCTGACGGGCGGCGACGAACGATGAGCACCGAGGGTGAAGCGGTGCGCCTCAGCAGGAACAGGAGGAGGCCAGTTCCGCCACCATCCGGAACAAGTCGTTGCGATGGAAGGGTTTTTGCAGCGTCGGCCGGTCCTGCCACGGCTCGCGCAGGCCATGGGCGCCATAGCCGGTGGCGAAGGCGAACGGGATTTCGCGCGCAGCCAGCGCCTCGGCCACCGGGTAGACCTCCTCGCCGCCGACGTTGACGTCGAGGATCGCCAGGTCGATCGCTTCGCTGCGCGCCGCTTCCACGGCCTGGTCGATGCGGGCCATGGGTCCGACGATGGTGTGTCCCGCTTCGGCGAGCATGTCTTCGAGCAACATCGCCACCAGCATCTCGTCTTCGACCAGCAGGATCCGCCAGGGGCCGGATGTCTTTTCCATGAGGCTACCTATTGCAGGGTCGTGGCATCCGGGTCGGACAGTTCGCGCCAGCTGCCATCACTCTCCTGCACGCGTACCGGCGGGTGCTGGAGCCCCCAGGCACGTGCCAGCTTGGCGCGTACCCGTACGGCTGCCGAAATCGCTTCATCGCGGGTGGAATAGGTACCCACCCTGGAAGCCTCGCCGCGCACGATCCAGGGAGCCTCGGCGCTGAAGGGCACGAACAGGCGTACGGTTTCCGGGTTCATTGCGTCCCTCCCTCGGATGGCTGAGCCTGCCGGGCTGACGGCAGGCCGCGTGTTCCGCTGGCCGGAATGGCAGTCTTGCAGATGTCGCAGGGCTTGGATAGGCCGCGGCAAGGCCTTGTTGGCCCTCGTTCCGGCTTCCTGCCAAATGCTGGTCAAGCTGACGTCTACAGTTCGCGAACGACGCGGAAGCCCACGCGTGCGCTGCGCACGCTGCCGTCGGCCCCCTGCCGGTAGGCCGAGCGCACCTGCTCCGGTGAACTGCCCCACGAACCGCCACGCACCACGTGCACGCTGCAGCCGGGGTTGAGCCAGGCGCTGCCGTCGACCGGCGCGCGCACGTAGTTGTCGTGCCAGCAGTCGGCGGTCCACTCGGAAACGTTGCCGTCGATGTCGTAGAGCCCGAACGGGTTGGCCGCGAAGCTCATCACCGGCGCCGGCCCCCAGTAGCCGTCACGGTAGCTGGGGAAGGCATTGCTCCAGCGCCGCCCGCTGGGCGAGCGATCGCCGCTGCCGGTGAGGTTTTCCACCTTGCTGGTGGGCGCGCGCTGGCCCCACCAGTAGCGGGTCTGGGTGCCGCCGCGCAGCGCATACTCGAACTCGGCCTCGCTCGGCAGCCGGTAGCGCTTGCCGGTGCGTTGGCCGAGCCAGTCCGCATAGGCCCTGGCATCGCGCCAGGAGACGTTGACCACCGGCAGGTCGTCCTGCGCCGGACGGCCGGCGTAGTCGTCCTGCCAGGTGGCGCGGGGATCGTCGCGAAGCGCACCGCTGCGCTCGTCGTAGACGCTCGCGCCGCCAAGCCCGACCGAGTCGGGCTGGTAGCCCGCGGCACGCACGAACTCGCGGAACTGACCCACGGTCACGGCGCTGCGCGCCATGGCGAAGCCCTTGGCGATGGTGACCCCGTGGCGCGGGGTCTCCGCTTCCGTGCGGTCGTCTTCCCCGTCCGGGGCGCCCATCTGGAAGCTGCCGGTGGGGATCACCACCATCGCCGGGGTTTGGCCCGGCAGGTCGACGAAGCGGTCGCTGAAGACCTGCCCCGGCTTGTAGCTGGCGTACAAGCGGGCGTTGGTCAGTTGCTGCTCGAATTCGTCGATGCCCTTCAGACCGGGCTGCAGCGCCTGCGCCTGCCCGGCCAGCCGCTGCGCCAGGTCGAGGTTGCCTGCATCCAGCGCCGAGCGTGCCTGCGCCAGCAGGCCGCCGGCGCGTTGCTGGCGGATGCCGTCGACGCGGTTGCGTGCGTCCACCAGTTGCCGCGAGCCCGGTCGGATCGTGTCGGCCTCGGCCAGCGCCTTGTCGGCCGCGACGAAGTCGTTCTGCGCGACCGCAGCCAGCGCGCGGTCCAGCACCGCCCGCTGCACCTGGAAGATGCCCTGCTCGGCCATCGCGTTCTGTGGATCGAGCGCCTGCACCTGGCGATACAGGTCCAGCGCGCTGCCGCCCTGCGGCTGGTCGGCCTTACCCTGCTGCAACAGCGAAGCCGCCTGGGCCAGCATCGGGCGGACCGAAGCCAGCGTCTTCAAATCCTGCTCCAGTTGCGCCGCGTCACCGGCGCTGTCGGGCAGCTCACGCAAGCTGCCGAGTAGGTCCTGCGCCGAGTCGGCGTCCCCCACCGCGATGTCTTGGCTGATCTGCGCCACCAGTTGCGCGCGTACCTGGTTGAGTCCCTGAGCGGCGGCGCGGCTGTCCGGCTTGTCGTGCAACGCCTTGGCGTACAGCACCGCCGCGCTGTCGTCGCTGCCGACCAGCTTGCCCGCCTGCAGAGCCTTGCCGGCCTGCGCGAGCAGGGCCTGCACTGCGGGCGTATCGGCGCTGAGCTGTTCGGGCAGATGCTGGTTGCCCCGTTCCATGCGGGAGGCGATGACCGCGGCCGGCGCCAGCGTAAGCGGCGGCCCGGCGTCGAGCTCGGCATTCAGCGGCGTGCGTGCCGGGCGCCGGGCGCCGGCCGGGGAGAATCCGCCGGACGTCGGGCGATGGGCAGTCAGCGTGGCGGGATCGACATGGAAAACCCGCGGGAAGAAGTGATAGACCAGCGCCGCGCCGAGCACGGCCACGCCCAGTGCGCCCCCCAGGGTGCGCTGACGGCGGACGGTCTCGTTGCTCGGCATGGAAGTCTCTGGGCGGGGGCTGTTATCGTGCGCCGCTCACCATATGGCAGGGCCGATGACAGGGCAATGCGCGCCGCGCGCCCGAGGCCCGCCCGCCAGACACCGAGGAAGCCTTCGCATGTCCGTGCCCACTGCGGCCGCCACCCCATGGATCGACCGCCGCGACGCACTGGAGGCGTGGCTCGCGCAACTGCCGGCCGATGCCGCGCTGGGCGTCGACACCGAGTTCATGCGCCGCAACACCTTCCACCCGCAACTGGCCCTGCTCCAACTGGGATGGAACGGCCGCTATGCGCTGGTCGATCCGCTCGCCTTCGACATCGCCGATGCCCTGCGCCCCTACCTGGCCGACGGCCCGATGGTCACGGTGATGCACAGCGCCGGCGAGGACCTCGAAGCGTTGGCCCCGCTCCTGCCGCAGGGCCCGGGCACGCTGTTCGATACCCAGATCGCCGCCGCCTTCGTCGGCATGGGCCTGGGACTGAGCTACCGCGCACTGGTCGCCGAACTGGCCGGCGTGGAGCTGGACAAGGGCGAGACTCGCTCGGACTGGCTGCAGCGCCCGCTCACCGAATCGCAGCGGCTCTACGCCACGCTCGACGTGGTCTACCTGGAGCCGGTGCATACGCAACTGGCCGCGCGCCTGGCCGAACGCGGACGCACCGCCTGGCACGCCGAGGATTGCGAGCGGCTCAAGCGCCGCGCCGATGCGCGCGAGGGCGACCCGCAGCCGCAGCGCGGCTTTCGCGCCGCCGCCGACTGGCCGCGGGCGCAGCAGGCGCTGCTGCGCCGCATCCTGCTCTGGCGCGAGCGCAGCGCGCGAACGCTCGACCGCCCGCGCTCGTGGTTGCTGGAGGATGCGCTGGCACTCGGCCTTGCGCAGGATCCCCCGGCCAACCTCGCGGCACTGGAACAGCGCACCCGCGGCCAGCGCGCCCTGCGTTCGGCACAGCGCGCGGAGCTTTTCGACCTGCTCGCCCCGGCCCCGGATGCGCAGGAGCTCGCCGCCACCGCCGCCATCCCGGCGTCGGTATTGGGGCCGGCCAAGAAGGCACTCGCCGCGATGAAGGAGGCGGTCGACCGCCTTGCCGGCGAACTCGACCTGCCCCCCGGCCTGCTCTGCCCGCGCAAGGTGCTGGAGGAATACCTCACCACGCAGGAATGGCCGGAATTTCTCGAGGGCTGGCGCCGCGGCGTACTGCACGAGCGTCTGAGCCCGCTGCTCCCTGGCGGCTGATGCAAACGGACGTGGTACGCGTCGAGGCTCTTGGCGACACCGCACGACGCTGCTAACATGCGCGGCTCGCGTGGGGTGGTAGCTCAGCTGGGAGAGCGTCGCGTTCGCAATGCGAAGGTCGGGAGTTCGATCCTCCTCCACTCCACCAATCCGTTCCAGACAAAGCCCCGGTAGCGCAAGCTCCCGGGGCTTTCTGTTTGCGGCGGCTAGGGATGGTCGAAGCCTTCCTTGCGCTTGGCTTCGCGATCGGCTTCCTTGGCCTCGCGGGTTTCCTTCGCGTCGCGCTTCTCCTGCAGACCGTGGTCGTGCCGCGCAACCTCGTTGTCGTTGCGGTCGCCGGTGCCGTGCTTGCGGTCGGCCGGAGGCATGGGATGGGGCATGTGCACACTCCGCTTCGAAACCTGCCACCCAACCTACGCCGGCCAGCTTCATGGCCGTGTGATCGTTCGTGAAGACGGACCCGGCTTCGGATGACCGAGCCGCAGCGAGCCTGAGCCCGCGCTGCGCCGGTTACCGCGCCAGGCTGGCGAACAGGACGCCATGACCGGGCAAGCGCAGGCGTCCGCCGTTGACGGTGCCCTGGGCCAGTCCATGACCATCGACGGCCTGCCACTGCCCGTCCAGCGCAAGCTCCGCCTCCGCCGCCTCCGGCCCCAGATTGAACGCAACCAGCAGCGTTTCCCCGGCATGGGTCCGCACGAAGGCAAGCACGGGTTCGGGCGTATCGAGGAAATGGATGTCGCCCCAGCGCAAGGCCGGCTGCCCGCTGCGCCAGCGCAGGATGCGGCGGAAGCCGTTCAACGCCGAGGCCACATCGGCTTCCTGCCGCGACACGGCCACCGCGCGATGCTCGGGCGGCACCGGAAGCCATGGCTCGCCACGGCTGAAACCCGCGTGGGCATCCTCGCTCCAGGGCATCGGCGTGCGGCAGCCGTCGCGGCCCTTGAACTGCGGCCAGAAGGCGATGCCGTAGGGATCCTTGAGTGATTCGAACGGCACCTGCGCTTCGGTCAGTCCCAGCTCCTCGCCCTGGTAGACGCACACCGAGCCGCGCAGCGAGCAGACCAGTGCGGTGAACAGGTTGGCCAGCGCGGCATCGGGCCGTGACCCGCCCCAGCGGCTGAGCACGCGCTCGACGTCGTGATTGGAGATCGCCCAGCAGGGCCAGCCGTCGCGCATCTGTGTTTCCAGCTGCCGCACGGTATGGCGGATGTGCGCGGCGCTGAAGTCGTCGGTGAGCAGCTCGAAGCTGTAGCCCATGTGCAGGCGGCCGGCTTGCGTGTACTCGGCCATCGTCGCCAACGAGTCCTCCGAGGAGATCTCGCCCAGCGCCACCGTGCCCGGATAGCGGTCGAGCAGCGCGCGCAGCTCGGCGAGGAAGCCGAGGTTCTCCGGCCGCGTGTTGTTGTACCAGTGGTACTGGAATGCGTATGGGTTGTCCGGGCTGAAACCGCGGCCGACGCGCAGGTCTCTGGGCTTGGGCGGGTTGTCGCGCAGTTGCGCGTCATGGAAGCAGAAGTTGATCGCGTCCAGGCGCAGGCCGTCGACGCCGCGCTCGAGCCAGAAGCGCACGCAATCGAGGATGGCCGTGCGCACCTGCGGGTTGTGGAAGTTGAGGTCCGGCTGCGAGGCCAGGAAGTTGTGCAGGTAGTACTGCCCGCGCCGCGGTTCCCACTGCCAGGCGACGCCGCCGAAGATCGACAGCCAATTGTTGGGCGGCGTGCCGTCCTCTTTCGCGTCGGCCCAGACGTACCAGTCGGCCTTGGGATTGTCGCGGCTGGCGCGGCTTTCCTGGAACCAGGCATGCTCGGCCGAGGTGTGGCTCAACACCTGGTCGATCATCACGCGCAGGCCGAGGCCGTGCGCCTTGGCCAGCAGCCGATCGAAATCCTCCAGCGTGCCGAACAGCGGATCGACGTCGCGGTAGTCGGCGATGTCGTAGCCGTAGTCGGCCATCGGCGACTTGAAGAACGGCGAGATCCAGATCGCATCCACGCCGAGGCTCGCCACGTAGTCGAGCTTCTCGATGATGCCCGGCAGATCGCCCACGCCGTCGCCATTGGTATCCAGGAAGCTGCGCGGGTAGATCTGGTAGGTGACGGCGCCGCGCCACCAGGGTGCATCACTCATTCGTTGTGTCTCGCAAGATTTTTCGACAGATGCGCGTGAGGCAATTTGGGTTGCAAGGCAGCTTAAATGTTGAGTGCGCAACCGACCTCGGCGGTGCAAACGTATTCATTCGTGCTGCGCGTGCGTCATCACACACGCCTGCCCGTGTGTTCGGCGGCTCTGTGCCAGACCTATCGTAACCGCCGTCAGCCCTTGCCATGCCGCGCGCGGCGCGTGTCCGAAGGCGCTCCGTACATGCCGTGGTGCAGCCGATGCTGCAATGCAGTCACTGCATGCGGGCGGCCGGCATGAATACGTATGCACTCCTGCGCTGAGTCCAAAACAACGTCTTTATGATCGGGCCACGTCTTAATAACGCGGACGTGGCGATCGACTGCGAGTGCGATCCGCCGTCAAAAACGACTTGCGACAATTCAGCGGTTTTCGGGAGGGGAAATGAAACAACCAGAGCGCAACATTCTTGCAGTCGCGATTGCCACGGCATGCTTCGGGCTTTGCTCGACGGCGGCGGCTGCGAATGCGCCCGCCACGGCGCCGTCCGCCCAGGGCATCGCCCCGGCGCAGGACCAGGCGCAAAACCAGTCGGCCGACCAGGCCGACGACAAGGACAAGGCCAACCAGAAGAACCGCCCGGGCAAGGCCAAGACCCTGCAGGCGGTCGAAGTCAGCGGC
This sequence comes from Frateuria sp. YIM B11624, assembly GCF_049727805.1. Classification (NCBI taxonomy): domain Bacteria; kingdom Pseudomonadati; phylum Pseudomonadota; class Gammaproteobacteria; order Lysobacterales; family Rhodanobacteraceae; genus Frateuria; species Frateuria sp. YIM B11624. The sequence continues at coordinate 111,063 of NZ_JBCNYA010000001.1, read as the reverse complement.
TTCGTCAGCAGCATCGAGAATTCCACGGCGCTCAAGCGCAACGCCAACGGCATTGTCGAGGCCGTGTCGGCCGAGCAGGTCGGCAAATTGCCGGGCGTCTCCATCGCCGACTCGCTGGGCCGCCTGCCCGGCCTGGCGGTGCAGACCGTCAGCGGTCGCCCGCAGGTGCTGACCATCCATGGCCTGGGACCGGACCTTTCTACCGCGCTGGTCAATGGCGGCCAGCAGGTGTCCACCTCCAACAACCGCGACGTGCAGTTCGACCAGTACCCCTCGAGCTGGTTCGACAACGTGGTGGTGCACATGTCCCCGTCCGCGGACCTGATCGGCCAGGGCCTGGCCGGCACGGTGGACATGCACACCATCCGTCCGCTCGAGAAGAGCGGTCCGGAAGCGGCCGTGAACGCGCACTACATCTGGGACGGCATGGGCCAGCTCGCCGACGGCCCGGGCGTCAGCGACAAGGGTTACAACTTGAACGGCGTGTGGGTGCACCAGTTCGCCGACCATACCGTGGGCGTGACCCTGGGCGTGGACCTGGAGAACAACCCCTCGCAGATCCAGCACCAGGCCCCCTGGGGCTACGCCACCGACGCCGACGGAAACCTGGTGATCGGCGGTGCGAAGAACTACGGCATTTCCGATTCGATGAAGCGCCGCGGCGTGCTCGCCACCGTGCAGTGGCAGCCGAACGAGCACTACACCGGCACCATCGACATGACGTACGACAACTTCAAGGAAGTGCAGCAGGCCAAGGGCATGGAGTTCCCGCTGTTCTACAGCTCCGCGCAGCTGCAGCCTGGCAGCGTGGTGCAGAACGGCTTCGATGACAGCGGCACCTACACCGCCGTCAAGCCGGTCATCCGCAACGACTACAACAGCACCAGCGCGCGCGTCTACAACTTCAACTGGGACAACAAGTTCACCATCAACGAGGACTGGTCGCTCGACCTCGACGGCAATTACTCGCGCGCCACCCGCAACGACGTCAACCTGGAGAGCTACTCCGGCACGGGCTTCACCCCGGCCAACGGCGCCACCGACACCGTCGGCTTCGACCAGCATGGCAACGGCCTGTTCTACCTGAGCCCGTCGCTGGACTACACCCAGGGCGTGGTGCTGACCGACCCGCAGGGCTGGGGCGGCGGCAACGATGTGGTGCAGGCGGGCTTCATCAACGCGCCGCACACCGTCGACTACCTCGCCAACCTGCGCCTGGCCGTGGAACGCAGCTTCGCCAGTGGTCCGTTCTCCAGCATGGAGTTCGGCGTGGCGCACAGCACGCGCAACAAGACCTACCACATCGACCAGAGCTTCCTGACCTTGGGCGGTGGCACCATCAGCGGCGGCAGCGCGGTGGAGACGGCGCCGTTCACCGGCAGCAACTGCGATCCGCTCTCGTTCATGGGCATCGGCCAGCAGCTCTGCTACAACCCGTTCGACCTGATCGCCAACGGCACCCTGGTGGGCGTCCCCACCTTCGGCTCGTCGCTATCGATGCCGCCGAACTGGAAGGTGCGCGAGAAGGTGTTCACCCCGTACGTGCAGTTGAACCTGGACACCTATCTGGGCGGCGTCAGCCTGCGCGGCAACTTCGGCGTGCAGGCGCAGCACACCTCGCAGACCGCCACCGGCGAACGCGTGGCGCCTGGCAGCGCCGTCACCGGCAACGCGATCGAGCTGATCCCAGTGACCGGCAGCACCAGCTACAACAACTACCTGCCCAGTGCCAACCTGATCTTCGGCTTCTCCGACAACGACGACCTGCGCGTCAGCGCGGCCCGTACGCTGGCCCGCGCGCGCATGGACCAGATGAACGCCAGCCTCGCGGTGAGCGGCAACATCACGCGCCTGCAGTCGACCGACCCGAACCAAGCTTACTTCAGCGCATCGGGCGGCAACGCCAAGCTCAAGCCGACCCTGGCTGACAACTACAACGTCAGCTACGAGCACTACTTCTCCGGCGGCAACGGCTTCGAGTGCAACAACACCGACCAGAAGAACTCCGACCTGTGCCGCAGCGGTGGCGGCGGCTACTTCTCGGTGTCCGGTTACTTCATCAAGCTCAAGGACTACATCAACCCGAGCGCGGCCTACCTGTACGACTTCAAAGCGTTCCTGCCGTTCGGCCTGACGCCGGATCAGGTGTCCCAGCTCGGCACCACCCTGGGCACCGTGTCCGGTCCGACCAACGACGGCCACGGCTACGTGAAGGGCGCGCAGGTGACGTTGAACCTGCCATTCAACCTGATTGCCCAGCCGCTGGATGGCTTCGGCATGATCCTCACCGGCAACCGTACGAAGAGCTCGGTGGTGTACGCGGGCAATCCCGATCCGCTCACCGTGCCGGGCCTGTCCAAGTGGGTGGCCAACGCCACGCTGTACTACCAGCACCAGGGCTTCGAAGCCCGCGTCAGCGACGACTACCGTTCCAGCTTCCTTGGCGAGGTGTCGGGCATCAGTGCCTCGCGCATCGAGCAGACCATCAAGGGCGGCAGCACCTACGACGCGCAGGTGAGCTACACCTTCCAGAGCGGCGCCTTCAAGGGCCTGACCCTGATCGCACAGGGTTCCAACCTGTCCAACAAGTCGTTCATCACCTATCAGAACAACGACCCGAGGCAGGTACTAACCTGGGAAAGCTACGGCCGGCGCTACGATCTGGCCGTCTCGTACAAGTTCCAGTGAGGTACTGACGGGCTCAGGTTCTCCCCGTATGCCCCGCCGTGCGGACTCCGGCGGGGCATTTTTGTTTTCACGCCCGCGCAGGCGGCGGGCCGCAGCAGGAACGAGCGCATGGGCGAAAGCGGCGACACGCGCATCCGCAACGTCGTGATCGTGGGCGGCGGCACCGCCGGCTGGATGACCGCGGCGCTGCTCTCGCGCGCGCTCGGCGGGCAGGCGCAGATCCGGCTGGTCGAATCCGACGAGATCGGCACCGTCGGCGTCGGCGAATCGACCATTCCCTCGATCCGCCTGGTCAACGCCTTCCTCGGCCTGGACGAGGACGACCTGCTCCGCTCGGTACAGGGCACCATCAAGCTCGGTATCCAGTTCAACGACTGGCACCGCATCGGCGAGTCCTACCTGCACGCCTTCGGCGACATCGGCCTGCCGCTGGGCCTGCTGCCGTTCCATCCGTACTGGCTGCGCAGCCGGCAGGATCCGGCCGCAGCCGACCTGTGGGCCTACTCGCTCAACGCCCGTGCGATCGGCGCGCATCGCTTCGCGCGCATGGAGCGGGTCGACGGCACTCCGCTCACCGGCCTGCGCTGGGCCTACCACCTCGATGCCGGGCGCTATGCCCGCTACCTGCGCCAGCATGCGGCGCAAGGCGTGCAGCGCACCGAAGGCAAGGTGGTCAAAGTCAACCTGCGCGCGGCCGACGGCTTCATCGAATCGGTGCAACTCGCGAGCGGCGAAACGATCGCCGGCGAGCTGTTCATCGACTGCTCCGGCTTCCGCGGGCTGCTGATCGAGGAGGCGCTCAAGACCGGCTACGAGGACTGGCGCCACTGGCTGCCTTGCGACCGCGCGATGGTCGCGCCAAGCAGCCGCGTGGAACCGCTGCGTCCGTTCACCCAGGCCAACGCGCGGCCGGCCGGCTGGCAATGGCGCATCCCGCTGCAGCACCGCAGCGGCAACGGCCACGTGTATTGCAGCCAGTTCATGGGCGACGACGAGGCGACCGCCCTGCTGGTCGGCGACATCGAGGGCGAGCTGCTGGAGCAGCCGCGCCTGCTGCGCTTCACCAGCGGCATGCGGCGGCAGGCCTGGAACCGCAACTGCGTGGCGCTGGGCCTGGCCGCCGGCTTCATGGAGCCGCTGGAATCGACCAGCATCCACCTGATCCAGTCGGGCGTGCAGCGCCTGCTCACGCTGTTCCCCGACCGCCAGTGCGACGCCGCGCTGGTGACCGAATACAACCGGCAGACGCGTTTCGAATACGAGCGCATCCGCGATTTCCTGGTCCTGCACTACCGCGCCGTCGAGCGGCGCGACACGCCGTTCTGGCAGCACTGCGCGCAGATCGCCATGCCCGAGCCGCTGGAGCGCAAGCTCGCCTTGTTCCGCAGCGGCGGCCGCATCGTGCGCGATGCCGACGAACTGTTCGCCGAACCCGCCTGGCTGCAGGTGATGCTGGGCCAGGGCATCGCGCCGACCGGCCACCACCCGCTCGCCGATGCGCTGCCGCAGGCGCAACTGGAGGAGTTCCTGTCGCACATCCGCACGCTGCTCGATCGCGCCGTGGCCGGCATGCCGGAGCACGCGCAGTTCATCGCCCGGCACTGTGCCGCCAACACGTTGGAGGCCGTCTGATGCATCCCCGCTGGCAACCGATCCTCGCCGCGGCGCTGCTCGCCGTGCTGCTACCCGCCACCGGCATCGCGGCCAGTTATTACCGCGCCCCGGAGGAGCGTGTCCATGCCGAGGCGCCCGCCGCTTCCCGCTCGGGCGTCTGGTACGAGATCTTCGTGCGTGCCTGGCGCGACAGCGACGGCGACGGCGTCGGCGACCTCAACGGCATCACCGAAAAACTCGACTACCTCAAGTCGCTCGGCGTCGACGGTATCTGGCTGATGCCGATCAATCCCTCGCCCAGCTACCACGGCTACGACGTCACCGACTACCGCGCGATCAATCCGCAGTACGGCACGCTGGCCGACTTCGATCGCCTGCTGGATGCCGCGCACGCACGCGGCATCCGCGTGATCATGGACCTGGTGGTCAACCACACCAGCGATCGCCACCCATGGTTTCTCGCCGCGCGCGACCCGGCCGACCCGCACCACGCCTGGTATGGCTGGGCCAGCCCCGGCACGGATCTCGATGCGAAGAGCGCCACCGGCGGGCAGGCCTGGCACGCGCTGGGCAAGCAGCATTACCTGGGCATCTTCACGAGCGAGATGCCGGACCTGGACTTCGACACACCCGCCGTGCGCAAGGAAGTCATCGACATCGGCCGCTACTGGCTCGCCCGCGGCGTGGACGGCTTCCGCCTCGACGCGGCGCGGCATGTCTACGAGGATTTCGCCGCCACGGTCGACGACCCGGCCCTGCTGCGCCGGAACCTGGCCTGGTGGAGCGCCTTCCACGACGCGATGAGGACCGCGCGCCCGGGTGTGTACCTGGTCGGCGAGGTGACCCGCGACGAACCGAAGCAGTTGGCGCCCTGGTATGGCCCGCTCGATGCGGTGTTCGATTTCCCGCTCGCCACGCAGTTGATCGAGAGCGCCCGCAGCGAACGCAACGGCGGACTCGGCGACCTGCTCGAGCGCATCGCCACGTCCATCCCGGCCGGACAGGACGCGCCGTTCCTCTCCAACCACGACCAGGAACGGGTGATGAGCCAGCTCGACGGCAACACGCAGCACATGCGTACGGCCGCGGCGATGCTGCTTACCCTGCCCGGCCAGCCATTCATCTATTACGGCGAGGAACTGGGCATGCGCGGACGCAAGCCCGATCCGGACCTGCGCGAACCGATGCGTTGGCATCGCGATCCGACCGGCCCCGGCGAGAGTCGCTGGAAGCGCTTCAGCGCGGGCGACGGCCCGGACGTGTCGGTGGATGTCCAGCGGGATGACCCGCATTCGCTGCTGGCCTGGTACCGCATGCTGATCGACTGGCGCCGCGAATCGGCCGTGCTGCGCGACGGCGCCCTCAGCGTGCCGGCCATCGCCGATCCCCATCTTGCCGCCTGGGAGCTGGCGGATGCCGGCGACAGGGTGCTGGTCGTGCACAACCTTTCGCGCACGCCACAGACATTGAAGCTGGCCGGTCCGCTCGCGCACTTCAGCCAGATAAGCCACGCCAGCGAACCCGACACCCGGATCACCGCAGGGCAATTGCATCTGCCCGCCTACGCTTCGGTGGTGCTGCAGTGAGCGGTCTGATGTCGTGCGCAGGCAGCACCCACAGCTCGGCGACAGAGGTCTTCGGCGCGCGAAAAACGGTCCTGGATGCGCGTACGGCCGAGTCCGTTTGTCCCCTACCACCCGTGCTGGCGGATCGTGCGCCGCACCATCGGAAAACCGCGTCATGTCACACATGAATACGTATGCACACGGGTGTTGCGCCGCGCGCCGCCGACCCTACTATGGGCCCGGCTTCGATCGCCTGCACGCGCTCTTCACAAAGCTCAAGCGCGCGTCAATGGGGCCGATCACGTTGTTAGTCGTCGGAGTATCGCTGGTGTCCCCTTCTTCCGCTGCTGCATCGCTTTCCCAGGCCCGGGCGCACGTTGCGCCGGCCAGGTCCGCTTCCCTCACGCCGGCCGCTCCCGGGTTCGACATCACGCTCGGTGCCGATACCGTCCGCGTCGAGCTGACCGCGCCCGGCACGCTGCACGTGCAGTTCCGCAAGGCCGGCCATGTGAGCGCGCCGACGATCGTGATCGATCCTGCGCCGCAGGCCTCGACCCGGCCGGTTGCGGAGGTTTCCCAGGACGCCGGCGGCGCACGCCTGCATTCGGCGCAGTTGGACGCGGTGTGGGACAAGCAGCACGGCGAACTGCGCATCGGCGTGCCGGGCCAGCCGCCGCTGCTGCGCCAGTTCGCCCTGCCCTCGCTGGGTCACGGCCGGCTGAGCCTGATCCACGCCAAGGGCGAGCCGATGTACGGCATCGGTGGCTTCGACGCCGTCGAGCCGGCCACCGCCGGCCTGCTGCGCGACGGCTATCGCCCGGTCACCGCCGGCGAGCAGGGCCACGCCGGTGCGCCGTTCGTGTGGAGCACCGCCGGCTACGGCGTGCTGGTCGACGGCGTCGGCGGCCAGATCGCGCTGGGTGACACGCGCATCGACGCGCGCATGTTCGACGGCGGCCTCGACTATTACGTCTTCCTCGGCAACCCGCACGCGATCTTCGGCGCGCTGGCGCAGGTCAGCGGCCGCAGCCCGCTGTTCCCGAAGTGGGCGATGGGCTTCACCAACAGCCAGTGGGGCATCGACGAGAAGGAACTGCTGGACATCGTCCACGGCTACCGCGAGCGCCACATCCCGCTGGACAACTTCACCCTCGACTTCGACTGGAAGGCCTGGGGCGAGGACAACTACGGCGAGTTCCGCTGGAACGAGCACAAGTTTCCCGACGGCGACAGCGGCAAGCTCAAGTCCCTGCTCGACGCCCAGGGCGTGCACCTGACCGGCATCATGAAGCCGCGCATCCACGTGGACACCGTCGAGGGCCGCGAGGCCAGCGAGCACGGCTACTGGCTGGCGCAGAGCGACCCGGCGCCGGACTACTTCTCCGGCAAGACCGTGCGCGAGCTCGACTTCGCCGATCCGGCCGCACGCGCCTGGTTCTTCAACGCCGCGCTGAAGCATTCCTTCGAAACCGGCATCGTGGGCTGGTGGAACGACGAGGCTGACGACGTCGCCGTCGACCTGCAGCACATGGACATGCAGCGCGCGCTCTACGACGGCCAGCGCGCCATCTCCGACCTGCGCGTGTGGTCACTCAACCGCAACTTCTACCTCGGCGCCCAGCGCTACGCCTACGGCCTGTGGTCGGGCGACATCCGTACCGGTTTCGCTTCCATGGCCGGCCAGCGCCAGCGCATGCTGAGCGCCATCAACGTCGGCGCGATGCAGTGGGGCATGGACGGCGGCGGCTTCAAGGGCGGCACGCCGACCCCGGAGAACTACGCGCGCTGGATCCAGTTCGGTGCGTTCACGCCGGTGTTCCGCGTGCATGGCGAACTCGGCCAGCACCGCCAGCCGTGGGTGTACGGCGCGGTCGCCGAGAAGGCCGCGACCGACGCGATCCGCCTGCGTCAGTCGCTGATCCCCTACATCTACAGCTACGAGCACCAGCGTCGCGCCACCGGCATCGGCCTGGTCCGCCCGCTGCTGTTCGACTGGCCGCACGACGCCAACCTGCGCAACGACGTTGACGCCTGGCTGTTCGGCGACAGCCTGCTGGTCTCGCCGGTGGTCGATGAAGGCCAGACGGCCAAGCCGGTCTACCTGCCCGCGGGCGAGTGGATCGACTGGTTCAGCGGCAAGCGCTATGAGGGCGGCCGCACCATCGAGCACCAGGCCGACGCCACGCACTGGAGCGACATTCCGCTGTACGTCCGCGAAGGCGCGATCATCCCGATGGCGCCGCCGATGGACTACGTCGGCCAGCGCCCGCTCACCGAACTCGAGGTGGAACTGTTCCCCGCCGCCGACGGCAGCCAGTTCGATTACTACGACGACGACGGCAGGACCTACGGCTACGAGCAGGGCGAATACTTCCTGCAGTCGATGCGGATGCAGGCGCACGGCGATACCGTGAGCTTCGCCATCGCCGCGCCGCAGGGCAGTTACAAGCCCGCGCTGAAGTCGTGGTTGCTGAAGTTCCACGGGCAAGCGGCCGAGGCCGTGCGCAGCAGCGGCCGGGCGCTGGAAGCCTTCGACGGGGTCGACGCCCTGCGCGCGTCCGGCGACGACGGCTGGGCAGTGGGCAAGGACCGCTTCGGCCCGGTGACCTGGGTGCGGGTGGCCGCCGGCCACGCCCTGACCGTCACGCTCGACGTGAAAAAGTAAGCCGCAGCGTTTTTGCCGTCCGGCCCATGGTCCACAGGGTCGTCGTTCCCGCGTTCGCGGGAATGACGGCCGCGAGAGCCGGACGACCCTCATGTTCACCGCCTGGGAGGAACGTGGCATGCGCAATGACGAACGGACGATCCGCCGCTGGAAGACCACCGCCGCGATCCTCGCGGCCATGGCGCTCTATGCCTTGCCCTCGACTGCCCTGCTGGCGGCGAGCAACGACAACAACGTCGAATGGAACGGCCTGTTCCACGACCAGGGGCCGCTGTACGACAACCACGTCGAGCCGACGGCCGCCCAGGCGGTGACACTGACGCTGCGCACCTTCAAGGGCGACATCACCAGCGCCAACATCAAGTACTACGACAGCGCCGACGGCCAGTTCCACTGGGTGGCGATGAGCTGGTCGGCCAATGACGCCACCGGCAACTTCGACTTCTGGAAGGGCACGGTGCCGGCCAGCGCCTCGGAGAAGTACTACCGCTTCCAGGTCAACGACGGCAGCGCCACCGCCTGGCTCAACGCCGCAGGCGCCAGCTCGTCCGAGCCGTCCTCCGGCGACTTCTTCATCGTGCCCGGCTTCACCACGCCGGCGTGGATGAAGAACGGCGTGATCTACCAGGTCTTCCCCGACCGCTTCTACAACGGCAACACCGTCAACGACGTCACCAACGGCCAGTACACCTACGCCGGCTGCGCCACCGAGAAGCACGCCTGGGGTTCCAGCGTGGTGTCCAACGTCGGCGGCTGCAACAGCGCTGTGTTCTTCGGCGGCGACCTGGCCGGCGTCGACCAGAAGCTCGGCTACATCAAGAACACGCTGGGCGCGAACATCCTCTACCTCAACCCGATCTTCCTCTCGCCGACCAACCACAAGTACGACACCGAGGATTACCTCAAGGTCGATCCCGCCTTCGGCACCAGCACCACGCTGCAGACGCTGATCGGCGACGTGCACAGCAGCACCAACGGTCCGCGCGGCTACGTGATCCTGGATGGCGTGTTCAACCACACCGGCGACACCTCGGCCTGGTTCGACCGCTACCACTGGTCGAGCGTGACCGGCGCCTATGAGTCGCAGTCGAGCAGCTACTACAGCTGGTATACCTTCCAGGCCTGGCCGAACAGCTACTCGGGCTTCTTCGGCATCGCGAGCATGCCCAAGCTCAACTACGGGTCCAGTGGCTCGGCCGTGCGCAACGCGATCTACGGCAGCGCCACCTCGGTGGTGAAGACCTACCTGAAGACGCCCTACTCGATCGACGGCTGGCGTCTGGATGCCGCGCAATACCTGGACGCGAACGGCGGCGACGGCTCGGACGCGACCAACCACCAGATCATGGCCGAGCTGCGCACCGCGGTGAAATCGGTCAATCCCAACGCCGAGATCCTGGGCGAGTTCTGGGGCAACGCCGGCCCGTGGACCGACGATGGCAAGGAATGGGACGGTGCGATGAACTACGACGGCTTCATGCAGCCGGTTTCGGAGTGGATCACCGGACACGACTACGGCAACGGCGCCGCCTCCATTCCGGCGAGCCAGTTCGACAGCTGGCTGCGCGGCACGCGCGCCAACTACCCCACCAACGTCCAGCAGACCATGAGCAATGCGCTGGGCAGCCACGACACCACGCGCTTCGGCACCCGTGCCGGCGGCGACATCTGGAAGACCTATCTCGCGCTGATCTTCCAGATGACCTACGTCGGCACACCGACCATCTACTACGGCGACGAGTACGGCATGCAGGGCGGCGCCGACCCGGACAACCGCCGCACCTTCGACTGGACCGTGGGCACCTCGACCAACAGCGCGGTGGCGCTGGCGAACAAGCTGATCGCGATCCGCAACGCCTACCCGGCCCTGCGCACCGGCTCGTTCATGACCCTGCTCACCGAGGATGCCTCGAAGCTGTACGCCTACGGCCGCTTCGATGCCTCGAACCGCATCGCGGTGGTGCTCAACAACGATTCGGTCACGCATTCGGTGACCGTGCCGGTGTGGCAGTTGAGCGTGACCAACGGCAGCCACCTGGTCGACCAGATTTCCGGTACCTCGTACACGGTGCAGAACGGCCAGGTCACGCTCAGCGTGAACGGCCATTACGGCGCCATCCTGGCGCAGTGAGAAGGGACGGGGCCGGTGCGGTACGGGCAACCGCACTGGATGCACGGCCGTAACCCGTTGCTTCCCCGTCCCGGCGGGGAAGCATCTGCGGCCGCTAACCGACGATAGCCCTACGCGCCTACCGTCGCCCGATCGGAACCCAATCCGCTCGGTCCGGCATGGTCCCGGCATCTGCCCGACCCGTGCACGGAGGCCCGGCAGATCGCCCACGGCACAGGTGACCATGCGTGGACAGCCGCGGGCGCAAGAGCAATGGCATTCATGGCTTGGCGGACTGGCCGTGGCAGGCAAGCGTCTGGTCCGCGACGGTGCCGAGAGAGACCTCGGTGAGGTCGATCCGCCCGCCCGGATAACCAGTCCATACGAAGGGCCGGTCCAGCCGGGTCATGTCGGCGCCGGCCTCACCGAAGCACTTGAGCGGAATGCCCACGCGCAGCCACTGGCCATGCGGCAGGGTCGCCAGCTGGTCACCCACCGGCACCTGCGCACCGCAGCCGTCGCCGCAGGTCACGCCGATCGCCGCGCCCTGTGGCGACAGCGATTCGATGCGCAGCGTGGTGACCAGCAGCACGTCGCCGTTGGTCTCGCGCTCCACATCCAGCGGCGCGGGTGCAACCAGCGCCGCGCGCGCGCCGCCATCGCCGGACCAGGCCAGGGCACGGGCGTCCTCCTGTGCCTTGTAGTCGAAGGCGCCGACGCGAAGACTGCCGTCGCCGGTAGCCGCGGGTGTGCCGGTGACGTCCGCGGTCGCGCCGTCGGCGCCGGTCAGGCGCAGCGTGAAGCCCTGCGCCGGCTTGCCGTGGCTGAAGTAGATGCCGGCACGGGCGTGGCTCAGGTCCACGCCGGCGATCTCGGGCAGCGGCGCGGACGTGTCGCGGTCGGCATAGGTCAGGCCGAAGCCGTACGGATATTGCGGCGCCTCGCCGCGCGCCGCTGCAGCCACGGGAATCTGCGCCGCCGTGCGCGGCCAGGCGTAGGCGAGCTTGCCGTGGAAGTCGTGCGCGATGCGGCCGTCCGCGGTGCGCAGCAGCACGTCGGCGACGCCCTCCCCTTCGGTGCCCGGCAGCCAGGCCACCACGAAGGCGTCGGCGGCGTTGATCTCGCGGTTCATCCACAGCGGCCGGCCGGTGAGGAACACCCCCACCACCGGCACGCCCTCCCCGCGCAGGCGACGCAGCAGCTCCAGGTCGTGGTCGTCGCCGGGACGGTAGGCCAGGTTGGGCAGGTCGCCCTGGAACTCGGCGTAGGGATCCTCGCCGAACACCACGATGGCGACGTCGGGCTTGTGCTTGTAACGACCATCGGCCGCCAGCTCGGCGCTGCCGCCGGCAGCCTGCACCTGCTGGCGTATCCCCTGCCAGATCGAGGTGGCGCCCGGGAAGTCGGCGTTGGTCAGGCCGGTGCCCTGCCAGGTCAGCGTCCAGCCACCGTTCTGCTTGGAGATGTCGTCGGCGCCGTCGCCGGTCACCAGCACATGCTTGCGCGGATCGATCGGCAGCACGCCGCCGTGGTTCTTCAAAAGCACCAGCGATTCGCGCACCGCGCGCCGCGCCAGCGCGCGATGCATCGGGCTGCCGATCACCTGCGCCGAGCGCGCCACTAGCGGGTTGGCCGAAGGCGGACCGGCCTCGAACATGCCCAGCCGCAGCTTCACCCGCAGAATGCGGCGGACCGCGTCGTCCACGCGGCTCATCGGGATCACGCCCTTCTTCACTTCGGCCAGCGTGTTGACGTACACGCCCTTCCACGAATCGGGCGCTTCGAACATATCCAGCCCGGCGTTGTAGGCCGCCGGGCAGTCCTCGTTGTTGCAACCGGGCACCTGGCCGTGCGCGTTCCAGTCGCCGAGCACGATGCCGTCGAAGCCCATGCGCCCCTTCAGCACGTCGGTGATCAGGCCCTTGTTGCCGGCCATCTTCACGCCGTTCCAGCTGGAGAAGGACACCATCACCACCTGCACGCCGGCCGCGATCGCCGGCGGATAGCCGACGGCATGGACGTCGCGCAGTACGGTCTCGGGCACCTGGGCATCGCCCTGATCCTTGCCGTTGTGCGTGCCGCCGTCGCCGACGAAATGCTTGGCGGTGGCGATCACGTGGTTGGCATCCAGGAATTGCGGCGTGCCGGGCCGGCCTTCCAACCCCGCCACTATCGCGCTTGCATAGCGCGCGACCAGCGGCGGGTTCTGCGAGTAGCCCTCGTAGGCGCGGCCCCAGCGTTCGTCCTGCGGCACCGTAAGCGTGGGCGCGAAGGTCCAGTTGAAACCGCTGGCGCGCAGTTCGAGCGCAGTGACCTTGCCGATCTCATGGATCAGTTTCGGATCGCGCGTGGCGCCCAGGCCCACGTTCTGCGGGAACAGCGTGCTGCCGACCAGGTTGTTGTGGCCATGCACGGCATCGATGCCGAACAGCACCGGGATCGCCAGGCGCCCGCCGGTGGTGTCCATCGAAGCCTGGTAGAAGGCATCGCACAGCTTCTGCCACTGCGCCGCGGTGCCGTACTGGCCGCCGTCGGGGCCGGAGTTGCCGCCGGCCAGGACGGAGCCGAGGCGGTACTTGCGCACGTCCTCGGGCGTCACGTACTTGATGTCGGCCTGGATCATCTGGCCGACCTTGTCCTCCACCGACATCTTCGCCATCAGCGCGTCGATGCGCGCTTCGAGTGCGGGATCGGGCGGCAGTGGCGAGTGTCCCCTGGGCCAGATCCCGGGATGGACGGTGGTATCGGCGGCCAGCGTGGCAGCAGGAACCATGGGCGGCACGCCGAGAAGTGATGCGGCCAGCAGGAAACGACACAGGATCGGCGGCGACAGAGGCGACGAAGGCACGACGGGGGAGCTCCCAGGCGGGCGTGTCGGGGCACGCGACAAACCGCATGGTGACAGGAATGACAGCGCTGTCAATGCATTGTGCACGGAGCGCTCGATCGCTGGTCCGGCCGATCCCGCGGCTCACGGAGAGGTATGGGGCGCTTGTCTTGTTCCGCATCCCGGCGCGCACGCAGGCTGCATTCCGCATGAAAGCCCGGAACCGTGCCTCGTCCCACGCCCACTGGCCCTCGGACGCGATATGGGCCGTGTCGTACCCATGGGCACGCTTGCGGAAAAATCGCTGTTCGAAATCGAAGCGGAAACATGCCGGCGACGGCCGAAATCTCTCAGGGGGCGGCGGCGGTCGACCCGCGGATCTGCAGTGCGAACGGGATCTGCACCAGCCGGCCCTGGCCCTGCCCGCGCAGCACGTTCAGCAATTGCTGCGCGGCAATCTTGCCCATCTCGCGGCTGGGCTGGCGCACGGTGGTCAGCGCCGGCCACAACTGGCGCGCCAGCGGCGTGTCGTCGAAGCCGCAGACGGACAGGTCGTGCGGCACTTTCAATCCGTACTCACCGGCGGCCCACATCACGCCGGTAGCCATGTCGTCATTGGCGGCAAACACCGCGGTGGGCCGATGCTCGAGCGCGAACAGCTCGTGCGCCGCGGCGACGCCGGAGCTGAACGTGAAGCCCCCCTGCACCACCAGTGCCGGATCTTCCTCGATGCCGGCGGCGGCGAGCGCCTCGCGGTAGCCGGCCAGGCGCCAGCGGCTAGCGCCGTGGTCGGCGATACCGATGACGTGGGCAATGCGCCGGTGGCCCAGCTCCAGCAGGTGCCCCACGATCGCTCGCGCGGCCTGCTGCTCGTCCATGGCCACGCCGATCGCCCTGTCGTGCTGCACCGGCGAGACGCTGGCGTAGGGCACGTTGCGCTCCTTCAGCTGGCGCAGCAGCGGTTCGTAGTCGGTGATCGGCGGAGTGAGCACCACGCCGTCGGGATGGTGGTCGGAAATCAGCGCGTCCAGCCGGCGCACGAAGTCGTCGCCGCGCATGCGCAGCGGGCGCACCATCATGCTGTAGCGGTGTTCGTCGCAGGCCTCGAGCACCCCGTCCTGGATCTCGGCCAGATACGTCGACGCCGGGTTGTCGTTGTTGTCGTAGAGCATCGCCACGACGAACGAGCGGTTACCCGCCAGGCTGCGCGCCGAGGGCAGCGGGCGGTAGTCCAGCGCCTCCATCGCCGCGCGCACGCGCTGGCGGGTGGCCTCGGTCACGTTGGCCTCGTCGTTGAGCACGCGGGACGCCGTCTTGGGCGATACGCCCGCCTTACGCGCCACATCTTCGAGGCGGACCCGCATGGAAGCTCCCGCTGCCGTTGCCAACGCCGATCGACTATGCCGGCTCCGCCCGGCGCTTTACAAGGCGCTGGCTACCCCGCGAGGGCGCAATGAATACGTATGCAACCACTGGTCGCCTTCGCGCGGCGCTGCCTACCATGCCGGAGCCTTTCCGTATCCGGCCACGCGATGTTGCAGCCGCAGCATGCGCAATGCGCCGGGGCGTGACATAACAGCCCGCATCCGTGGATACCAAGCCGATGACTCCACTCCTTCCATGTTCGGCCCGCCCGTGCTGAGCCTGCTGCTTGCGGCCATGACCGCCACCACCGCGCCCGCCTGGCATGACAGCCTCCAATGGCGCGGCACCGACGTCGCGATGCGCCGCGGCGCGCAGGGCAGCTACACGCTCGCATCGCCCACCGGGCAGCGCACGATTGCGGCGCAACCGCTGCGCAGCGATACCGGCAGCGTCCTGTTCGATGGCCTGTTCGCCATGGCGCAGGACGATCTCAGGCAGGACTCGGTCGAGCAGATCCGCGACGGTGCGTTCAACCACGGCCAGCCGATTCCCTGCCACTGCTTCGAGACCGGCCTCAAGTGGCCGTACGTGTGGACGCGCGACCTGTCCTACGCCGTCGACCTGGGACTGTGGCGCTTCGACCCGGCACGCTCGCGCAACGGGCTCGAGTTCAAGCTGTCGGATGCGCGCGTGGCCGACGTGCCGCCGGGGCCGTATCCGATGCAGGACACCGGTTCGGGCGGTAGCTGGCCGATCAGCACCGACCGCGTGGTGTGGTTCCTCGGTGCACGCCACCTGCTCGACGACAAGGCGTTCGCCGGCCAGGTCTACGCGGCGCTGCGCGCCACCCTTGCGCAGGACCGGCAATACGCCTTCGACGCGAAGCTCGGGCTTTACCGCGGCGAGACCTCGTTCCTCGACTGGCGCGAGCAGACCTATCCGGCCTGGACCGCGCAGCGTGTGACCTTCATCGCGCAGTCCTTCGCGCTGTCGACCAACGTGCTGCACTACCAGGCGCTGCAGATGGCGGCGAAGCTGGCCGGCGAGCACCGCGACACGGCCGCCGCGGAGGGCTACCGAGCCCAGGCGCAGGCGTTGAAGGCGGCGATCAATGCCCGCTTCTGGCGCGCCGACCGCGGCCTGTACATGAGCTACATCGGCGGCGACGGCACCCCGTTCGACACCTACGACCTGCTCGGCACGACGCTGGCGATCGAGAGCGGCGTGGCCGAAGGCGAGCGTGC
This sequence comes from Frateuria sp. YIM B11624, assembly GCF_049727805.1. Classification (NCBI taxonomy): domain Bacteria; kingdom Pseudomonadati; phylum Pseudomonadota; class Gammaproteobacteria; order Lysobacterales; family Rhodanobacteraceae; genus Frateuria; species Frateuria sp. YIM B11624. The sequence continues at coordinate 94,985 of NZ_JBCNYA010000001.1, read as the reverse complement.
CAGCCAGGCGCTGGCCAACTACCCCACCTGGCCGGCCGGCAGTCCGGTGATCTGGCCGGAGCGTTCCGACCAGCCCGTCTACCACAATCGCGCGATCTGGCCGTTCGTCAGCGCCTACGCGCTGCGCGCCGCGCGTGCGACAAGGCAGCCGGCGCGCATCGCGCACGAGATCGAGTCGGTCATGCGCGGCGCGGCGCTGCATGGCTCGAACATGGAGAACTACGAGCTGCTGACCCAGGCCGAGCACGTGGACGAAGGTCCGCTCAGCGGACCGGTGGTCAACTCGCCGCGCCAGCTTTGGTCGGTGGCCGGCTACCTGGCGGTGGTGACCGAGGGCGTGTTCGGCCTCACCGCCGACGACCGCGTCGAACCGCTGCTGCCCGCGTCGCTGGTGCCGATGCTGTTCGGCGAACGGCACGCGATCTCGCTCGAGCTCAAGGATCGCCGCATCACGCTGGAGCGCCCCGCGAAGATCGACGGCAACCTGCTCGTCGCCGGCCGCACGACCACGAAAGGCACGCTCACCACGGTCACGCTGAAGGCCGTGCAGGTAGCCGATCCGCCGCTGCGCCTGGACGCGACGCTGTACGCCCCGGTCGCCCCGCAGGCGCCGCAGGTGGCATCCTCGGGCGACGGCTGGCGGGTGCAGGTCGACGGCCGGCAACGGCTTTACATCGACGGCCATCCGCACGGCGACATCGACGGCACCGCGCAATTGCCGCACCAGCCGGGCCGGGTCTGCCTCACCACCACGCGCGTCGATGCCCAAGGGCTCGAATCGCTGCACTCCCCCGCCGCCTGCGTGGGCGACCAGGCGAAGGTTTCCGGCGACTGGCCGCGCGCCTGGACGGCGCCGGCCAGCGGCAGCTACCGCGTCGCGCTCGACTACGCCAATGGCCACGGCCCGATCAACACCGGCATCACTGCGGCAGTGAAGATGCTGGTGGTCCGCTGCGAGGGCGCCGCCGAGCAGCGCCTGCCGCTGGTGATGCCGCACAGCATCGGCGTGCAGCCGTCCACCTGGGGCCGCTTCGACGCGCGCGCCGGCGCCCGTTGCCATTTCAGCCTGGAAGACGGCTTCAACATGAGCTACCTCGCGCACTTCGCGCAGTACACCGGCGGCAGCGGCGGCAGCGCCGGGCCGTTGAACGAAGCGACGCTGCACGACCTGCTGATCGCCCCGCTTGCCACCGGTCAGCGCACGCCATGAAGGACGAACGTCCCCTGATCCGCAAGCCGGAGCTGTCGTTCTGGCAGATCTGGAACATGTGCTTCGGCTTCCTCGGCCTGCAGTTCGGCTTCGCGCTGCAGAACGCCAACGTCAGCCGCATCTTCCAGACGCTCGGCGCCAACGTGAACGACATCCCGGCACTGTGGATCGCCGCGCCACTGACCGGGCTAATCGTGCAGCCGATCATCGGCCACTTTTCCGACCGCACCTGGAACCGGCTCGGCCGGCGTCGTCCGTACTTCCTGATCGGCGCGGTGTTCGCCTCGCTGGCGCTGCTGTGGATGCCCAACGCGCCGATGCTGTGGATCGCGGCCGGACTGCTGTGGATCCTGGACGCCTCGATCAACGTGTCGATGGAACCCTTCCGCGCCTTCGTCGGCGACCAGTTGCCGACGCAGCAGCGCGCGGCCGGCTACGCGATGCAGAGCTTCTTCATCGGCGTGGGCGCGGTGGTTGCCTCGATGCTGCCGTGGGTACTGGCCCACCTGGGCGTGGCCAACGTGGCGCCGGACGGCGGCATTCCCGACACGGTCCGCTACGCCTTCTACGCCGGCGGCGCGGTGCTGCTGGGGGCGGTGCTATGGACCATCCTGAGCACCCGCGAATACCCGCCCGCGCAGTTGCGCGCGTTCGCCGACAGCGTGGCGCAGGACGCGCGGCCCGACGCCTCGCCTGCCTGGCGGCTGGGCCTGGTGCTGCTGCTGGTGGGCGCCGGCGTGCTCTATGCGATCGGCCACTTCGCGCTGGAGAAGGAGGTCTACCTGCTCGGCGGCGGATTGATCGTCGCGGGCCTGCTGTTCGTATGGCTCAGCTTCACCCGCAGCAAAGGCATGCTGCGCGAGGTCATGGGCGACCTGTACGGCATGCCGGTGTCGATGCGACGGCTGGCCTGGGTGCAACTGTTCTCCTGGTTCGCGCTGTTCGCGATGTGGATCTACACCACCGCCGGCGTCACCCAGACGATCTACGGCACCACCGACGTCGGTTCGGCGCTGTACAACGAGGGCGCCAACTGGGTCGGCATGCTGTTCGCTGCCTACAACGGCTTCGCCGCGCTGGCGGCGGTGGTGATCCCGCTGATGGTGCGCCGACTCGGCCTGCGCATCAGCCACCTGGTCAACCTGTGCCTGGGCGGCGCGGGGCTGCTCTCGTTCCTGCTGATCCGCGACCCGCGCTGGCTGCTGGCCTCGATGGTCGGCGTGGGCTTCGCCTGGGCCTCGATCCTGTCGCTGCCCTACGCCCTGCTGTCGGACAACCTGCCGGCAGCGAAGATGGGCGTGTACATGGGCATCTTCAATTTCTTCATCGTCATCCCGCAGTTGCTCGCGGCCAGCGTGCTGGGCCTGCTGCTGCGGCTGTGCTTCGGCAACCAGCCGATCTGGGCGCTGGCGCTGGGCGGCGCCTGCCTGCTGGTGGCCGGGCTGTTCACGCTGCGCGTGCACGAACCCGCACCGGTCGCCGCGCCGTAGGCATGCACAAATCATTCGGGTGCCGTCCCGCGAGTCGCGGGCATGGCCGTGGCCGTCTGTCATTCAACGATCCGCTTTCCTCAAGGATTCCACCATGAAGCTCAAGATCGGCGCCGCCTGCCTGGCATGGGCCCTTGGCCTCGGCATCACCCATGCGGCCACGCCGCCGCGCGAGTTCTACGGCACCGCCGCGCCGTTCGCCTCCAACGCGATCTACTTCGTGATGACCGACCGCTTCGTCAACGGCGATCCGTCCAACGACCATCGAAACCAGGGCGGCGTGCATCGCACCTTCGACATTCCGGTGCCCGGTGCACCCAAGGGCGAGAGCGCGAACATCGGCTACCTGGGCGGCGACTTCAGGGGCGTGCTGGACAACGCCGGCTACATCCGCGGCATGGGCTTCGGCGCCGTGTGGATCACGCCGATCGTGGACAACCCCGATGAAGCCTTTACCGGCGGCGATCCGGTCTACTGGGGCTCGAAGTTCTCCGACCGCGGCAAGACCGGCTTCCACGGCTACTGGGGCGTCAACTTCTACAAGCTCGACGAGCACCTGCCGAGCAAGGGCCTGGACTTCGCGCAGTTCACCGCGGGCATGCACAAGGCCGGGCTGAAGGTGGTGCAGGACATCGTGCTCAACCATGGCTCGCCGGCGTTCACCATGCCGGTGCGCCAGCCGCAGTTCGGACAGATCTTCGACGAGCACGGCAAGCTGATCGCCGACGAGCAGAACCTGCCGCCGTGGCAACTCGATCCGCGCCACAACCCGCTGCACCGCTTCTATCACGCGTACGAGGACCTGGCGCAGTTGTCCAACAACGACGAGTCCGACCCGGCGGTGCTGGACTATTTCACCGGCGCCTACCTGAAGTGGATCGGCCAGGGCGCGGACGCCTTCCGCATCGACACCATCAGCCACATGTCGACCACGTTCTGGCGGCAGTTCTCCGCGCGCATCCGCGCGAAACACCCGGGTTTCTTCATGTACGGCGAGGCGTTCGACTACAGCCCGGACAACATCGGCAAGTACACTTGGACGAAGAACGGCGGCATCAGTCTGCTCGATTTCCCGCAGCAGTTGGCGATCAAGGCGGTGTTCGAGCATCCGGGCAGCGATTACGGAATGCTGCAGTCGAAGCTCTACCTGGCCAACGGTCCTTACGAAAATCCCTACGAGCTGGTCACCTTCTACGACAACCACGACATGGCGCGCATGGACGCCAGCGACGCGGGCTTCATCGACGCCAACAACTGGCTGTTCACCGCGCGCGGCATTCCGGCGATCTACTACGGCTCGGAAACCGGCTTCGAGCGCGGCCGCGCCGAGCACCAGGGCAACCGCAACTACTACGGCCAGGCGCGCATCGACGCGGCGGACAGGAGCCCGATCTACCGTCAGCTCAAACGCATCGCCAACCTGCGCGCACGCACGCCGGCGCTGCAGCGCGGGCTGATGCTCGTCGAGCACATGGCGGGCGACCAGGCCGCGTTCTATCGCGTCTACCAGAAGGATGGCGCGCACCAGATCGCGCTGGTGCTGCTCAACAAGGGCGACAAGCCGGCGTCGTTCCACGTGACGAAGTACCTGCAGGCGGGGCGCTGGCAGGCGGCGCTGGGCGACGGGACGATCGACGTGGCGGAGGGCGGTGCGCTGGAGGCCAGCGTGGCGCCTCACGACGTGGCGGTATACCTGCTCGATGCGCCGGCCACCCGCGGCGACCTGGTCGCCGAACTGACGCGCCTGATGCGCGACAGGAGCCATCCGGATGACTGAGCGCCTCGTAGGGTGGGCTTCAGCCCACCGCTCTTCGCTAGGCCGGACACGGCGGGCTGAAGCCCACCCTACGCGGCTGCTGGCACGCTGCTGGTTCGCCCTGTTCTTCCTGCTTCCCTGCGCGCTGCATGCGCAGGTGCAGAAGCTCGAGCTCGCCGCCCCGGCCTTCGCCCCCGAACGCCTCCACGTCACCGTGTATCTGCCGCCGGGCTACGCCCAGTCGACCGCCCGCTACCCCGTGCTGTACGCCGACGATGGCCAGGACATGCAGGCCGTCGGGTTGCAGGCCACGCTGGCCGGGCTGTACGGCGAGCACGCGATCGAGCCGCTCATCGTGGTGGCGATCGACATGCTGCACGACCGTGCCAGCGGCTACGGGCTTTCCGACCGCGCGCGAGGGCAGAGCGTGGTCGGCGGCTCGCGGATCGGCGCGATCGGCCTGCGTGCCGCGGACTACTCCGCGTGGGTGGCCACTTCGCTGGTGCCCTACATCGATGCGCACTACCGCACGCGCGCCGACGTGCACCAACGCACGATGATGGGCTGGTCGCTGGGCGCGCTGAACGCGTTCAACCTCGGCTGGCAGTACCCGGACGTGTTCGGCCAGGTCGGGGCGATGTCGCCTTCGTTCTGGCTGGCAGGGGATCGCAGCGATGCGGCGGCGGTGCAGCGCAGCCGGCTGGCGCTGGCGATGGTCGACCGCGGGCCGAAGCGCGACGGCCTGAAGTTCTGGTTCGCCGCCGGAACGGCCGAGGAAACCAATGACCGCGACCATGACGGCGTCATCGACGTGGTCGACGACCTGCAGGACCTGGTGGACGGCTGGCGTGGCGATGGCGTGCGGCGACGGGGTCTGCGTCAGCTTGGCTACTCGACCGCGGGTGCGCACGCGGACGTGACCGTGTTCCTGCTGCCGGGCGGGCATCACCAGCAGGCGTCGTGGGCGAAGATGCTGCCGGTGTTTTTGCGCTGGGCGTTTCCGGCGGCCGCACGGCCATAGCTTTTCGCGAGCCCCGGCGCCGGAGGCTGGGTCCCTCCCGCGAAGCGGGAGCATCGGCTAGGTCGGCTTTACGCTCGACTGCCGCACCATCAACTTGACCGGCAGCATCACGCTTTGCGCCGGCTCGCCGCGGATCATCCTGAGCAGGTTGTCGACCAGCACCTCGCCGGCGCGGCGGGTGTCCTGCAACACGGTGGTGAGCGGCGGGCTGGCGAAGCGCGCCATGGGAATGTCGTCGAAACCGGCGACCGGAACGTCCGCCGGCACCTTGTAGCCCTGTTCCGCCAGCGCCCGCATCGCGCCGATCGCGATCAGGTCACTGGCGGCAAACACGGCATCGAAGGCGACGCCGCGGGCCAGCAGTTCGGACATGGCTCCGTGGCCGCAGGGCTGCGTGCTTTCGGCATCCACCTGCAGCGTTTCGTCCACGTCCAGGCCAGCCTGCCGCAGGGCATCGGCATAGCCGCGATAGCGCTCGAAGAACTCGGGATAGTGGCTGGATGCATCGCCCAGGAAGGCGACCCGCCGGCAACCCTGCTCGATGAAGTGCCGCGCCACCGCCTGCCCGCCGCTGAAGTTGTCGCAGCCGACCGAAACACCGGGCTGGTCCGGTTCCACCGCGCCCCAGCGCACGAAGCGCGTGCCGATCGCCACCAGCTTCTCCAGCCGCGCGCGATAGGCCAGGTAGTCGCCGTAGCCCAGCAGGATGATGCCGTCGGCCTTCTTGCTGTCGGCGTAGTCGGCGTGCCAGTCGTTGGAAAACTGCTGGAAGGAGATCAGCAGGTCGTAGCCCTGCTGTGCGCAGGCACGGGTGATCGAGCCCAGCATCGAGAGGAAGAACGGGTTGATGTTCGAGCCGTCGGTGGTCGGATCCTCGAACAGCAGCAACGCCAGCGCGCCCGAATGCTGCAGGCGCAGGTTGGAGGCGTTCTTGTCGACCTTGTAGTTGAGCTGCTCGGCGGCGGCGCGGATGCGCTCGCGGGTTTCCTCGCTGACCAGCGGGCTGCCGCGCAGGGCGCGCGACACGGTTGCCTGGGAAACCCCCGCCAGGTGGGCGATGTCGATGGATGTTGCCTTGTGCTTGCTCACTTTGGACCGCTACCCCAGGTACGGCCGACTCACCGGCCGTCCGACGTTTCCGCATGCTAGCGGTTTGCCGTCCGGGATGCGATCCGGCGGGGATGGCGGCGACGGTGGGTTGCGTCAGCGCCACTCCATCGTGAACCTGGCGCCCAGCGTGGCGCCCGGCGCCAGCCAGGCCGCACCGCCGATGTTGAAGGCGTCGGGTGGCCCGCTTTCCGGCTCGATGCAGGTGGCATGCGCGGGCTGGTCGTACACCACCCAGTGGCGGCAGTCCGAGGCGAGCTGCAGGCGCTGGCCCGCGTGGTGCACGACCACCGGATCGTCGTTGAGGAAGCAGTCGTCCCATGGACCTACCGGCGGCTCGACCAGCGGCAGCATGACCATGCCCTCCGCGTCGCGCGGGTAGGCCAGGCTGGGCGAGAACTCGATCCGCTCCGGCTTGCGGAACCACGGATGCCAGCCGATGACCGCGGGCATCAACTGCGCGCCGGCCGTCACCGACAGCCACAGGCTCAACCGCCTGTCGGCCACCTCGATGCGCTGGTGCGCGCTGCCGCCGAACGGCCAGCGCTCGTCCTCGGGCAGCACCAGCGACAGCTCCAGCGCGGTCGGCGCGTGGCGCTCCAGCCGCCAGGGCATGCCGAAACCCACGCCATGGATGGCATGGCCCTCGAGGTTGAGCGGCAACTGGTACCGGCGTCCCTGGAGCGCGAAGCGGCCGGCACGGATGCGCCCGACCCAGGGCACCATCGGATAACAGCCCCAGGCGATCATGGCGGGAGTGCCGTCGTGCGGCCCGACCAGCCAATCGACGCCGGCCTGCGTGATCTGCGCAATGCGTCCCCCCGCCTCCGGCGCCACGTCCACCGTCAACGCGCCCGAGCCGATGCGCACGAGCTCCCCGGGCGGCATCGGTTGCCGCGCAACGTCGATCGCGGTGGCTTCATTCGCCATAGGGGTGCACCGTCCGGATGCGGCCATCCGCCTCGTAGTGCAGCTCGGTCACCTTGACCGAACGCAGGTGGGCGACGCCGCCGGAGAGCAGCGCGTCGTGGTAGTACAGCCACCAGCGGCCGCCGAACTCGACGATCGAGTGGTGCGTGGTCCAGCCGACCACCGGGGTGAGGATGCGCCCCTGATAGACGAACGGGCCGTAGGGACTGTCGCCCACGGCGTAGCACAGGCAATGCGTGTCGCCGGTCGAGTAGGACAGGTAGTAGCGGCCCTGGTACTTGTGCATCCAGGGACCTTCGAAATAGCGCCGCTCGTGGTCGCCGGCGCGCAGTGGCTGCCCTGCCCCGTCCACGATCACCACCTCGCGAGGAGGTTCGGCGAACTGCGTCATGTCCTCGCGCAGGCGCGCCACGCGCGGGCCGAGCGCGGGCTCGTGCGCGGCCGGTTCGGCGTGCTCCGGTGCGTAGGCGTTGTCGCGGTACTTCTGCAACTGTCCGCCCCAGAGGCCGCCGAAGTACATGTAGTGCTGCCCATCATCATCGGCCAGCACCGCCGGGTCGATCGAGTAGCTGCCTGCGATGGGTTCGGGCTCGGCCCGGAACGGACCCTCGGGGCGATCGCCCACCGCCACGCCGATCCGGAAGATGCCGTCGGCACGCTTGGCCGGAAAATACAGGTAGTACCGCCCGTCACGGCAGGCTGCGTCGGGGGCCCACATCTGGCGCTGCGCCCAGGGCACGTCGCGGATGTGCAACGCCACGCCGCAATCGACTGCCTCGCCCTCGGGCGAATCCTGCCGCAGCACGTGGTAGTCCTCCATGCCGAAATGGTCGCCCTCGTCGTTGAACGGGATGCCCGCGTCGACGTCGTGCGAGGGGTAGACGTAGAGCCTGCCCTCGAACACGTGCGCGGAGGGATCGGCCGTGTAGATGTGGGTCACCAGCGGCTGCGAGATGGCGCGTTCCGCCAGTTGCTGCAGTCGGACCGGATCGGTTTCGTCGGACATGCCCTTACCTGTTCGATGCCTGGGTGGAATGCGTTTGGCTCACGCGGCGGCGACGCGGCGCAAGCCCAGTTCCTGCTCGATGCGCGCCTCCATGTGGCGGTCGATCTCGTACAGGAACAACAGCGCCACGCCGAGCAGGAACGGAATCGAGCAGTACAGGCTCACCGACAACCGGATGCCCTGCACCACCTGCGGTGCCTGCACCGCCGCGCCCGCGTCGTAGCCGTAGGCGGCCAGGATGCCGGCCACCAGCGCGCCGCCGATGCTCAGGCCCAGCTTCAGCCCGCACAGCATCGCCGAGAAGATGATCGCGGTGGCGCGACGGTTGTTCTTCCACTCCGAGTAATCGGCCACGTCCGCGATCATCGCCCACAGCAGCGGCGTGGTGATGCCGTAGAAGAAGCCGTGCAGGATGTAGGCGAGCATCACCAGCCCGATCGCGCCGGGCGGGAAGAACCAGAACGCCAGCAGGCACAGCGTCGAGACCAGCAGCGCGCCGCCGAACACGTCGCGTTTGCCGAAGCGGTCGGCCAACGGGCGCGAAAACCCGATGCCGATGATCATGAAGATGATGCCGCCGGCGCTGAACAGGCTGAAGGCGGAGGTGGGCGCGTCGCTGGGCCACTGGAAGCCGGCCAGGCCCATGCCGGCCAACGCGGCGTTGAGGCCCGCCACGCCGCGCTCGAAACCGATGCCGTCGAGGAACCGCTCCAGTTGCAGCGGATCGAGGTAGTACTTGAAGTAGTAGATGTACATGCCGCCCTTGAGGGCGAGGTTGATGAACACCAGCACGGTCAGCGCGAGCATCACCAGCCAGGGCCGGTTGCGCGCCAGGTCGGCCAGGTCCTGGCGGATGCTGGTGGCCTGCTCCGGCGGCGGCACCACGCGCTCGCGGGTGGTGAGGAAGGTGATGATGAAGAACACTGTCCCGACGACGGCGAACAGCGCCATCGTGTGTTCGAAGCCGCGCGCCTTGTCGCCGCCGCCCAGGATCAGCACCAGCGGCAGCAGCAGCACCTGGATGATGAACTGCGCGATCATCACCGCGACGAAGCGGTAGGACGACAGGCTGTTGCGCTGCGCCATGCTGCCGGTGAGCACGCCGCTGAGCGCCGAGTACGGCAGGTTGTTGGCTACGTAGACCAGCATCAGCAGCACGTAGGAGCCCAGCGCGTAGGCCACCTTGCCGTGCTCGCCCAGGTCGGGTGTGCTGAAGGCCGCCAGCGACAGCAGACCGAATGGGATCGCGGTCCACAGTATCCACGGCCGGAACTTGCCCCAGCGCGTGCGCGTGCGGTCGGCCACCAGGCCCATCACCGGCGTGAACACGAACGCGCCGAGCAGGCCTACCACGAAGATGACGGTCGCCGCGGTGGCCGCAGGGATCCGGTAGACGTCGGTGTAGAAGAATGCCAGGAAGGTGACCAGCGTCTGGAAGATCAGGTTGGCCGCAAAATCGCCCAGGCTATAGCCGACCTTTTCCCGGATGGAAAGCTTTTCCTGGGTACTGTTCATGGTCACCTTTGGGTCGTTCATGGGGTGGCTTTCACGGTCAATGTGCCACGCAGGCGGATGTCCGCGCTGGAGGCGCCCAGCTGGACCTCGTAGCGGCCCGGGTCGACGGCGTAGGCATGCCGGTCCGTGTCGTAGTAATGCAGGTCGGTGGCGGGCGTGAAGGCGAAGGACACCCGGCGCGCCTCGCCCGGCGCGAGGTGGATGCGCTGGAAGCCGCGCAGTTCCTTCGACGCGCGCGGGCGCTTCGGATCGAGCGGGTGCAAGTAGAGCTGTACCACCTCGTCGCCGGCGCGCTTGCCGGTGTTCCTTACCGTCAGCGACACCTGCACGCGGTCGGCGGGCGCGGCCTCGGTGCGGTCCAGCGCCAGTCCGGAATAGGCAAAGCGCGTGTACGACAGGCCGTGGCCGAACGGGTACAGCGGCTCGCCCTCGAAGTACCGGTAGGTGCGTCCGCGCATCGCGTAGTCGTCGAAAGCCGGGAGTTTTTCGCTCGCCTTGTAGAACGTCACCGGCAGCCGCCCGGCCGGGTCGGCATCGCCGAACAGCACGTCGGCCACCGCGCTGCCGCCACGCTGGCCCGGGTACCAGGCCAGCAGGATCGCCGGCAGGTGCTGCTGCGCCCAGTCGACGGCCAGCGCCGAGCCGCTGGTCAGCACCAGCACCAGCGGTTTGCCAGTGGCCTGCAAGGCCTGCAGCAGTTCGCGCTGCGGCCGCGGCAGGCGCAGGTCGGTGCGATCGCCGCCGGCGAAGCCGGGGTAGTTCACGTCCATCTCCTCGCCTTCGACGTCGCTGGTGAGGCCGCCAACGAAGATCACCACATCGGCCTGGCGCGCGGCGTCCAGCGCCGCTTCCCGCGGCCGCTTGGACCCCGGCACGCGCCAGGCCAGGCGCAGTTCGGCGTCGTGCTCGCCGTGGCGGTAGTCCACGCGCAGCGGGTAGTCGTGCCCCGCCTGCAGTTCGACCGTCGCGCTGCGGGCGCGCGAGGCTTCGTCGATATCCCACGCGTCCACGATCGGCCGGCCGTCGAGGTAGAGGCGGAACCCGCCGACGCCGGCGACCTGCAGCTCGTAGCGGCCGGTGGCCGGCGCGTGCAGGCGGCCCCGCCAGCGCACGCTGAAGTCGCCGGACAGCGCCTGCGCGGCGGGCAGTTCGCCGCGCGCCACCAGCTCGTCGGTCGGCGTGCCGCGGTCCCAGCGGAAACGCACCTGCGGGTCCACCCGCGTGAGCACCGACTTGCCGGCCAGCGCCCTGCCGCGGAAATACTCGCCGGTCAGGCCCTGCCCCTCGCCGCTGGCCGGCTGCAGGTAGCGCGCGTCGATCGGCGCCAGGCCCGGGTCCTCGTTGTCCTCGACCAGGCTGGCGCCTTGCACGTAGTCCACCTGCGCCTGCGGCAAGGCCTGGCGGATGCCCGCGAGGATCGTGACCGGATGCGCTGGCGTGCCGTGGTAGTTGCCCAGCAGCGCCTTGACGTCGTCGGCGGTCGGACCGATCACCGCCACGCGCTTGAGCTCGCGCGACAGCGGCAGCACGCCGTCGTTCTTCAGCAGGACCATCGACTCGCGCGCGGCGCGGCGCGCCAGCGCGTCGTGCGCGGGCGACTGGTTGACCGAGTACGGGATGCGCGCCCAGCGCACGCGTTCGGGCGGGTCGAACATGCCCAGCCGCATGCGCGCCCACATCAGCCGCTCCAGCGCCATGTCGATCGCCGCCTCGTCGACCAGGCCGTCGTGCACGGCCTGGACCAGCGCAGCGTAGGTGTGGCCGCAGTTGAGGTCGTCGCCGTTCTTCACCGCCATCGCGGCCGCCTGCTCGGCGGTGGCGACCAGCTTGTGCCCGCTGCGAATATCGTCGACCGCATCGCAGTCGGACACCACGTAGCCCTCGAAGCCCCAGTCCTTGCGCAGGATCTGCCCGAGCAGGCGCGGGCTGGCCGTGGCCGGCTCGCCATTGACGCGGTTGTAGGCGCCCATCACCGCGTCGACCTTCGCTTCCTGCACCAGCGCCTGGAACGCCGGCAGGTAGGTTTCGTAGAGATCGCGTTCGGAGGGACGGACGTCGAAATGGTGACGTTCCGACTCCGGTCCGCTGTGCACGGCGAAGTGCTTGGCGGTGGCGTCGAGCTTGCGCCAGGTCGGGTCGTCGCCCTGCAGTCCCTTGACGAAGGCCACGCCCATGCGTGAAGTCAGGTACGGATCCTCGCCGTAGGTCTCCTGCCCGCGGCCCCAGCGCGGGTCGCGGAAGATGTTGATGTTCGGCGACCAGAAGGTCAGGCCCTGGTAGCGCTCGTGCTGGCCGCGACGCAGCGCTTCCTGGTGCTTGGCGCGCGCCTCGTCGCTGATCGCGGTGGCGACCTGGTGCATCAGCGGCACGTCGAAGGTCGCGGCCAGGCCGATCGCCTGCGGGAAAACCGTGGCGCCGCCGGCGCGCGCCACGCCGTGCAGCGCCTCGTTCCACCAGTCGTAGGCCGGCACGCCCAGGCGCGGGATCGCCGGTGCGTCGTTCTGCATCTGCGCGACCTTCTCCTCCAGCGTCATGCGCGAGACCAGGTCGTGGGCGCGCGCCTGGAAGCTGTAGGCGGGGTTGCGATAGATGGGTGTGGGATCGACGGGAACTCGCGCCCGCAGGCCGGGCGGAGCCGCGAGCAGCAGCAGTAGCGCGAACAGCGTGCGTGACACGACCTGGGTCCGGTTCATCAGTGTCTAGCCTCCCGGTTGCTGTGCGGCTTCGATGCGCGCGTAGGGTCCCAGCACGGCGCCCAGGAAACCCCCGGCGACGTCCGTGCTGAGGAAGGTTGCGTCATCGTCGCGGCGCAGCCATCGCCAGCCCTTGCCGTCGGCGTCGTAGGCAAAGGAGTAGCGGCCGCCGTCGCCGGCGATGCGCAACTGCATCGCCTTGCCCGGCGATACCGTCGCGCGTCCGACCACGCGGGTGGCATCACCGTCGCGCCGTTCCAGGAACACCTCGGCCTGGGCGCCGGTGCGGCGCACGCCGAGGAAGTACCAGTGCGTCTCGTTCTGGAACGCGGCGAGGCCGGCCGCGGTGCCGGAATGCGCAGGCACCTGCAGCAAGGTGCTCGCGTCGAAGGCCAGGTGTTGCTGGCGGCGTGCGAGGAACGCGGGCGTGTGCAGGCTGTCCAGCCCGTCACTGTGCGGATGCAGGGTGAGCCAGCCCGGCGAAGCGGCCAGGTCGGCCCACCCTTCCGAAGCGTTGCGCAGGCTCATCCAGGCGCTGTCCAGCGTCGCGCGATCGAAGTCGTCGCGCCACTCGAAATTGCCGCTCATCGGCGCCTGCGTGGCGTCCCGCTGCATGTCGGTCGGACCGGCGACGACGCGGGGGATGGCCTGGCCGTGGGGAAGTATCTGCGGCCAGCCGTCCTGCCAGCGCACCGGAAGCAGCCAGGTCTCACGGCCGGTGTTGAAGTGCGTGCGGCCATAGCCGCGGCTGGCCAGGAACAGCGCCCACCATTGGCCGTCGGGTGCTTCCAGCAATTCGGCGTGGCCGGCGTTGATGACCGGCTCGGCGCGATCGTCCGGCAGGTCGCGCTGGGTCAGGATCGGGTTGCCCTGCCACGGCGTGTACGGTCCCCATGGCGAGCGGCTGCGCAGGATCACCTGCGAATGCTGCGGCCCGGTGCCGCCCTCGGCGCAGGACAGGTAGTACCAGCCGTGGCGCCGGTACAGGTGCGGGCCTTCGATCCAGATCGGCTGCTTGCGGATGTCCACGCCGCCGTCCAGCAGCACCTTGCGCGGGCCGATGGGCTGCAACGTGGCAAGGTCGAACTGCTGCATCCAGATCGCGCGGTGTCCTTCGTACCGCGGCGTGCCGGGCGGCGGGCCGTTGTTGAGCAGGTAGGCCCTGCCGTCCGCGTCGAAGAACAGCGAAGGGTCGATGGCGTCATCCAGGCCGCGCAGCCAGGTCGGATCCGACCACGGGCCGGCCGGGTCCTTCGCGGTGACCACGAAGTTGCCACCGCCGTCGATGTTGGTGTTGACCACGTAGAACAGGCCGTCGTGGTAGGCGATGGTCGGCGCGAACAGGCCGCGCGAGATGCCCTGCCCGTCGAAGTCCATCTGCGACGGCCGCGAGATGACATGGCCGATGGTCCGCCAGTGCACCAGGTCGCGGCTCTCCGACACCGGCAGGCCGGGGAAGTACGAGAAGCTCGAATTGACCAGGTAGTAGCGGTCGCCGACGCGCACGGCGCCGGGATCGGGATAGAAGCCCGCCAGCACCGGGTTGCGGTATTCGCTCGGCTTCAACGGCTGCTCGAACGCTGCATCGTGGCCGCGGTAATCGAACCAGTCGAAGCGCGCTGCTTCCTGCGCCTGCACGGCGCAGCCGGCAACGGCAAGCCACGCCAGCAGCACGCGGCGGAGCGTCCGGTGCGCCATCGCCGCCTTGCCTTCGGCATGGGAGACGGCGGGGACAGACGGATCGGAGGCGGTGTGCGTACTCATCGAGGATTCGCTCGCAGGAGTTACGGGATCGGCATCTCGAACGGACCAGCCGGCAGGCCGGCGCCGTCGTACAACGTCACCACCGGGCTGTCGGCCCAGCCGTAGCGCACGCGCGTGGCGCTCGCTGTGTTCGCCGCCTGCAGCAGGACTTCGTCGCCACGGATGCGCGCGGTGGCGTAATGGCAGGAACCGGCCGCGCGGCCGCACAGCTCGAAGCCGACCGGACCGTCGGCGCCGTAGGCGACCAGTCCGCCGCTGAGGTCGCCGAAGCGCACCGCGATCGCATCGCCCTCGCGTCGTACCGACCGTGGCACCGGGCCGGAAGGCGGCAGCGGTTCGCCGTAGGCGATGTGACGTGCCACGCGCGCCAGCCGGATGCCCAATTCCTGCTTGTTCGCCGGATGGATGTCGGAGCGCTCGCCGATGTCCACGGCGACCGCCAGCCCGCTCAGCGGATCGTCCGCAGCGACCTCGCGCTGCGCTTCGCGCAACGCCGCCCAGCCGCTCTCGCCCGGATGGGTCGGCGCCGGGCCGTAGTTCGCCAGTTGCACGATCACCAGCGGCAACGGCTTGCCGAACTGCGCTCGCAGGTCGCTGCGGTAGGCACGCAGCAGGCCGGCGTAGGTTTCGGCATCGCCGGTGTTCGACTCGCCCTGGTACCACACCGCGCCGCGCAGGCCGTAGTGACCGAGCGGCGCGATCATGGCGTTGTACAGCGTGGTCTTGCCGCCGGCCGACAGCCACGGCGCCAGCGGCGGCGTGCCCGCCTGCTCCGGCACCACGCGGTACTTCCAGCCCTTCAGCGGCACCGACGTGCCGTCGGCCAGGTGCAACGCCTGTTTGGACGCCGGACCGGTCAGGCCACCTTCGCCATAGGTGTCCAGCACGTTCACCACGATCTCGTTGTCGCCCGCGTGCAGCAGGCCGTGCGGCAGCCGGTAGACGCGGTCGTGACCGATGTAGCCGCTGCCCACCGCGCGCCCGTTGACCCAGCTCACGTCGACCTCGTCGGCTTCACCCAGTGTGAGCACCGCGTCCTGCGCAGCCTGCTGCGCGCTCAGGGTCACCTTGGTGCGGTACCAGAGCATGCCGTTGAACTCGGCCAGCGCCGGCACGCCCCAGGCCTCCCACGGACCCAGTTGCGCCGGTGCGTTGTGCCACGGCGCGCCGGTCGCCTGCCCGGGCTTCCACGGCCGATCGCCGGCCATGCCCGGCAGGCCTTGCCACCAGCGCTCCCAGATGCGGCCCCAGCGCTCGCTCGCCGCGACCGGATCGGTGGCATACAGCGCGAGCAGGTCCAGCGCCTCGTCGTAGCCGCCGACCTTGCGCAGGGCGCCGGCGCTCATCCACGCCTCGATGCGCGCGCCGCCCAGCGACGCGTCGATCAGACCGAGCGGCACGTGCTCGGTCTTCTGCAGCTCGCGTGCGAAGTAGTAGCAGGTGGCGGAAAAGTCGCCCACCGTGGCCGGCGTGGTCTTGCGCCAGGCCAGCGGCATGGCGAAATCCGCGCGCGGTAGCACGCTTTCGTCCTGGCCGACCTTGAGCATGCGGATGGTGTCGTTGTCGGCGCCGGCGATCTCGGCGCGCGCATTCAGCGTGCGGCGCACCGGGAGTTCCATGTTGGACTGGCCGCTGCACAGCCAGACATCGCCGACGAGCACGTCGGCGAGGGTGCGCGCGTCGCCGCTCCCCGCGGTTACCGTGAGCGTGTAGGGCCCGCCCGCCCGCAGCGCCGGCAGTTGCGCCTGCCAGTGGCCCTGCGCATCGGTGTGCACGTGCACCTGGTCACCGGCGAGGGTGATGCGGATGTCCTCGCCCGGCCGCGCGCGGCCCCACAGCGGGATCGGGCGGTCGCGTTGCAACACCGCATGATCCTGGAACATCGCCGGCAGCCACAGCGCCTCCGTCGCGGCGCCCGCCGGTACCGCCAAGAGCAGGGCCGCAACGAGCACCGCGGCGCGGGAGTACAGCCTCGGAAGAATCGGGGAAGTCAGGCTCATTTCGCTTGGCCCGGTGCGTAGGGAAAGGACAGCGATTCGTAGTACGTCAGCGTGTGCGCCGGTGGCTCGACGCCCGCTGGCAGCGGCCGCCGGGCGATGCCCTGGAAGTAGGCGATGCAGGCGTCGCGCCACCATTGCGCCTCCTGCTGCTGGATGCCCAGGAAGGCGGTGGTTTCGTCGTAGCGTTCCTTGTCGACGTAGGCGGACAGGCCGCGCCAGGTCCGGCGCATTCGCTTCACCTCGTCCACGCCGTGCGTGTAGCGGTGCACCAGTTCGTCCCACAGCGTGCGGCCCGAGCGCATGCGGTAGTCCCAGGGCACGCGGTGGAACCACAGCAGGTATTCGTCCGGCACGCGCGTGAGGTCGCCGAATTGCGCGGCCACCGGCGCCGCGTATTGCGCCACCGCGTTGCTGCCGCTGGCGCTGCGGTCGAAGCCGATGCCCTGCGCGTCGGCGCGGTGGTAGTAGACCGGGTTCCAGTCCGCACGCGGCAGGCTGTCGTCCCACGGCGCGGGACCGTAGTGGTGGCCGGCGCCCATCAGGTGGGCCAGGCCCAGCGGGGTCATGTAGTCCACCACCGCCTCGCGCGAGGCCATCATCATGTCCACCACCGGCGCGACGAAGCGCGGATCGTTGGTGTAGGTCATGCGCACCCAGTCCGCGGCGATCGCCCGCGCGGACTGCTGCGGATCCCACGCCAGCCGGCCGAACGCGTACCAGTTGGCCTGGTCGAACTGCGAGCCGGTCCAGTTGCGATCGCTGCCGATGTTGGCCACGCCGGCCATGCCGGTCAGCCGGTGGCCGTCCAGCGAGCCGTCGATCACCCGCGCCACGGTCGAGCCCTTGCCGTGGGCCCAGGTGTCCGCCCGCAGCGTCTCCTCGAACAGCGCGCCCAGGTAGACCAGGTGCGTGGCGAAGCCGAGGTACTCCTTGGTGAGCTGGAACTCGACCATCAGCGGCGTCTTCGGCATCGCGCCGAACAGCGGATGGAACGGCTCGCGTGGCTGGAAGTCGATCGGGCCGTTCTTCACCTGCAGGATCACGTTGCCGCGGAACTTGCCGTCCAGCGGCACGAACTCCTGGTAGGCCTGCTTCGCGCGATCGTCCGGCTGCTTGTCCGAGTAGACGAACGCGCGCCACATCACGATGCCGCCGTGCGGCGCCAGCGCGTCGGCGAGCATGTTGGCGCCATCGGCATGGCTGCGGCCGTAGTCCTGCGGCCCCGGCTGGCCCTCGGAGTTGGCCTTGACCAGGAAGCCGCCGAAGTCGGGAATCAGGCGGTAGATCTCGTCGACCTTGTCGCGCCACCAGCGGCGCACCTGCGGGTCGAGCGGATCGGTGCTGTGCAGGCCACTGAGTTCGATCGGCGCGCTGAAGCGTGCGCTCAGGTACACCCGGATGCCGTAGGGTCGGAACACCTTCGCGAGCGCGGCCGCCTTGACCAGGTACCGCTCATCGAGGCTCAGCGCGACCGCGTTGACGTTGTTCAGCACCGTACCGTTGATGCCGACCGAGGCGTTGGCGCGCGCATAGTCGGTGTAGCGCGGCGCGAGGTAGTCGGGCAGCGTGGGCCAGCCCCACAGCGACTGGCCGGCGTAGCCGCGCTCGACGCTGCGGTCGAGGTTGTCCCAGTGGTCCAGGATGCGCACCTGCACCTTCGGCTGTTCGCGGATGTCCAGGTGCGCCAGCGGTTGGCGCGTCTGCAGCAGGCGCAGGAAGCGGAACACACCATACAGCGCGCCCACATCACCGTTGGCGGCAATTACCGTGGCCGCGTGCCCGTCGACGCGGACGCTGCGGATCAGGTAGCCCTCGCGGCCGAGCCCTGCGGTGTCCAGGTGAAGCCCCGCGACGAGCGACGACGAGGTGGGCGTGCCGAGGACGACGGCGCCATCGCGGGTCACCGCTCCGGAGGAGGACGGCGCCGCGCCGAGCAGCCCGCCCAGGCCGCGCAGCAGTTCGTCGCGCGCGGCAGCAAGCGTCGGCGTGGACCGCCCGGCGACCAGTTGAGTGGCGAACGGCCGGTAGGCCTGCGCCTGCGCGGCGGCGATCGGCCGGTAGCGCAACCACAGGTCGTAGCCGTCCTCCGCGCGCGCCGGCCGCACGCAGGCCACCGCCAGCAGCAGCGCGGCGAGCGCGGCAAGCATGCCCGCACCGAGCTGTCCTGCACGGCGCGGCGATCTCACGGGTGCACGCGCGATCGCTTCGTCCCGTCGCCGTTGCAACCAGTTGTCGCTACCATGGCCGGGCTTCATGGCCGTCCTCCGGCACTGGCCGGATGACGGCGATTCCCTCGATTACCGCGTGCTGCGGCCTCGGCCGCTGCCGGCCTTGCAAAGGGCAGACCTTGGCCACTGGAAAGAAATCCGCGCGCCGCAAGGGAGATGCGACCACCATCAACGAAGTGGCCGCGCGCGCCGGCGTCTCGCCGATGACCGTGTCGCGGGTGATCAACGGCAACGGCAACGTGCGCGACAGCACCCGCGAACGCGTGCTGCGGGCGATACGCGAACTGGGCTACACGCCCAACCTGGCGGCCAGTTCGCTGGCCGCGGCGCAGGCTACGCGCATCGCGCTGATCTACACCAACCCCAGCGCCGCCTACCTGCGCGAACTGCTGCTGGGCGCGTTGCGGGGGACGGCGCGTACCGCGGTGCAACTGGTCATCGACGCCTGGGACGAGCTCGACGCCGACGGCGAGCGTGCTTCCGCGCGCGCGCTCGCCAAGAGCGTGGCCGGGGTGATCCTGCCGCCACCGCTGTGCGAGTCGAAGGTCGTGCTGTCCGAACTGGCGGCCGCCGGCGTGCCCGTGGTGGCGATCGCATCGGATCTGCGCGGCACCGGCATCTCCCGCGTTCGCATCGACGACTTCAACGCCAGCAAGGAAACCGCCGCGTACCTCATTTCGCTCGGCCATCGCCACATCGGCTACATCAAGGGCAACCCGGACCAGACCGCCAGCGCACGCCGCTTCGAGGGCTTCCAGGCAGCGCTGGACGAGGCCGGTATCGCGGCCGACCCGGCGCTGGTGCAGCAGGGTTACTTCACCTACCGCTCCGGCCTGAAGGCCGCCGAAAAGCTGCTTGCACGGCGCAGCAGGCCGACCGCGATCATGGCCGCCAACGACGACATGGCGGCGGCCGTGGTGTCGGTGGCGCACCGCCGCGGCCTGGAGGTGCCCGGCCATCTGTCGGTGGTGGGTTTCGACGATTCGTCCGCCGCCACCACGGTGTGGCCGGAACTGACCACCGTGCGCCAGCCGATCGCCTCGATGGCCGATTCGGCGATCGACATCCTGTTGCGCACCATCCGCCAGCGGGAAAGCGAACCGCGCGTGCTGGTGGATCACGTGGTCGCGCACACCCTGGTCAAGCGCGCCTCGGTGGCGCCACCGGCGGCGCGCGACTGATCCGGCATCGCCGAACCCGGCACGCATCCTCAGCCTTCCATCTGCTCGAGTTCGCGGCCCTTCGTTTCGCGCACCCAGAGCAGCACGAAGGGCACCGAGAGCAGCGCGGCCAGCGTGTACAGGCCATAGGCGCTGGCCAGGCCCAGCCCGGCCAGCAACACCGGGAAGGTCATGGTGATGGCGAAGTTGGAGAGCCATTGCGCGGCGCCGGCTACCGCCAATGCCGAACCGCGGATCTGGTTGGGGAACATCTCCCCCAGCATCACCCACATCACCGGGCCCCAGGACATGTTGAAGAACACCACGTAGGCGTTGGCCGCCACCAGCGCCAGCATGCCCATCGAACCGCCGAGCTGGAGCTTGCCCTCGGCGTCCACGCCCGCGCTGGCGAATGCCCAGGTGACCAGGGCCAGCGCCACGGTCATCGCCACCGAGCCGGCCCACAGCAGCGGCTTGCGCCCGATGCGATCGATCAGCGCGATGGTGACGAGGCAGGCGCCGATGCTCAGCGCGCCGGACAGCACGTTGATCAGCAGCGCGTCGCTTTCGGAAAAGCCCACCGCCTGCCACAGCACCGCGCCGTAATAGAACACCACGTTGATGCCGACCAGTTGCTGGAACGTGGCCAGGCCAATGCCGACCCAGACGATCGGGCGCACGCGGCGCCGCGTCCGGTCGACCAGGTCGGACAGGCGCGGCCGATGATGGTCGAGCGCCAGCGAGGCCTCGATCTCCGCCTGCTTGGCCTGCGCCGCCGACGCGCCATACAGCCGCGTCAGCACCGCCACGGCGTGCTCCACGCGGCCCTTCACCGCCAGGTAGCGCGGGCTTTCCGGGATGAGCAGCAAGGCCGCCAGGAACAGCGCCGCCGGCGCCAGTTCGATCCAGAACATCCAGCGCCAGGCCTCGTAGCCCCACCACAGCACGAGCGTGGATGCGCCGGCGAAGCGCGCCAGCAGGTAGTTGCTGAGGAAAGCGGCGAACAGGCCGCAGATGATGGCGATCTGCTGCAGCGTCGCCAGCCGGCCGCGGTAGCGCGCCGAGGACACCTCGCTGATGTAGGCCGGCGACATCACGCTGGCCGCGCCCACTGCCAGGCCGCCGATCAGGCGGTAGATCACGAACTCGATCGAGCTTGCGGCGATGCCCGAACCCCAGCCCGATACGATGAAACACACCGCTGCCACGATCAGCACCGCGCGCCGCCCGTACAGGTCGGCCAGGCGCCCGGCGAAGAACGCGCCCGCCGCACAACCCAGCAGCATAGAGGCGACGTTGAAGCCGGTGCCGATGGAGTTGGAATGGAAGGCCTGCTCCAGGCCATCCACGGTGCCGTTGATGACGCCGCTGTCGAAGCCGAACAGAAAGCCGCCGATCGTCGCGACCAGGCTGATCAGGATGATCAGGCCGGTGTTCTCGCCGTCGTTGCCCGCCAGGTTGCCCATGTCTCCCCCGTGCATGTGTCTGCAGCCACCCTGTCAAATCCGGCATGGCCGCCCCCGCGGCCGTGCCGGTGCCGCTCCAGCGCGGCTGTCAGCGCAACAGGTAAAGGTTGAGCAGGTTCTCGTAGGCCTCCTGGCGGCCGCTGGTCTGCTTCGGTTCGCCTGCGGCCAGCGCATGCGCGCGAAGCGCGGCGAAATCCAGCTTGCCGTTCCCGAAGTCCTTGCCCGCGCCCTGGTCGAAGCTCGCGTAGCGTTGCTTGCGCCACCCTTCCAGCGGTGAGTTATCGATCAGCGCGTGCGCGACTTCCAGGCCGCGCGCGAACGCGTCCATGCCGCCGATGTGCGCCAGGAACAGGTCCTGCGGGTCGGTCGATTCGCGCCGCACCTTGGCGTCGAAGTTGAGGCCGCCACTGCCCAGGCCACCTTGGCGCAGCACCACCAGCATGGCGTTGACGGTGTCGTACAGGTCGCTGGGAAACTGGTCGGTGTCCCAGCCGTTCTGCGGGTTGCCGCGGTTGGCGTCGATGCTGCCGAGCATGCCAGCGTCGGACGCCACCTGCAGGTCGTGCTCGAAGGTATGCCCGGCGAGGGTGGCGTGATTGGCCTCGATGTTGAGCTTGAAATCCTTGTCCAGGCCGTGCTCGCGCAGGAAGTTGATCGCCGTGGACGAGTCGAAGTCGTACTGGTGCTTCATCGGCTCCATCGGCTTGGGCTCGATCAGGAACGCGCCCTTGAAGCCGATGCTGCGCGCGTAGTCGCGGGCCATCGTGAGGAAGCGGCCCATGTGCGCCAGCTCGCGCCGCATGTCGGTGTTGAGCAGCGAGGCGTAGCCTTCGCGGCCGCCCCAGAACACGTAGTTCTCGCCGCCCAGCTCCACCGTGGCGTCCAGCGCGGCCTTCACCTGCACCGCGGCGCGTGCGACCACGTCGAAGTCGGGATTGGTGGCCGCGCCGTTCATGTAGCGCGGATGGCTGAACAGATTGGCGGTGCCCCACAGCAGCTTCAGGCCGCTGGCCTGCTGGCGCTCCCTGGCCAGCGCGACCATGTGCTTGAGGTTGCCCTCGTAGGTGGCCACGTCGTCATCGTCCGGCGCCAGGTCGATGTCGTGGAAGCAGTAGTACGGCACGCCGAGCTTGCTGAAGAACTCGAACGCCGCATCCACCTTGGCCTCGGCTCGCGCCAGCGGTGCGGCGGGCGCATCCCAGGGATAGCGGCGCGTGCCGGGGCCGAACGGGTCGTGGCCGGCGTTGCAGAAGCTGTGCCAGTAGCACACCGCGAAGCGCAGGTGTTCGGCCATGGTCTTGCTGCCGATGCGCTTGCCCGCATCGTAGAACTTGAAGGCGAGCGGGTTATCCGAGTCGCGCCCTTCGAAGGGAATCCGGCCGATGCCCGGGAAATATTCCTTGGCGCCAATGAAAGGTTGATTGCTCATCTGCAAGCTCCTGTTTTGTGCGTGCCAGGGGATGGCGTCACGCCGCGTAGAGCGGCCGCACGGCATCGAGGTGGTCGAGGAAACGGCGATACGGCTCGCGGTAGGCGGCCGCACGTAGGGGATCGGGCATCGTGGCGCGGGACGGATCGACGGCGACGTGCGCCGCTACCAGTTCAGGCAACGCAACCGCCTGCCCTTGCGCCCGGTGCAGCGACCACAGCGCCTGCAGCGCGGCACCGAAAGCGGCGCCTTCCGGCTGCGTGGGCACGTCCACGCGCAGGTCGAACACGTCGGCGACCATCTGCCGCCACGCGGCGCTGTTGGCGCCACCACCGGTCAGCGCGATGGCATCGAAGGCCATGCCGGCCTTGGCGAGGGCTTCGTAGCCGTACCTGAGGGTGTAGACCGCACCCTCCATGGCCGCCCGATAGACGTTGGCCGGCGTGGCGTTGTGCAGGTCCAGGCCGGCCAGCACGCCCTTGCCGTGCGGCAGGTCCGGCGTGCGCTCGCCATCGAAGAACGGCAGCAGCGTCAGTCCGCCCGCGCCGGGGGCGCTCGATTCGATGTAGGCGTCGCCCTCGCGCGCGCTGAAGCCGAACATGCGGGCGATGGTCTCGATGGCGACGGTGCAGTTCATCGTGCAGATCAACGGCAGCCAGCCGCCGGAGGACGAGCAGAACGTCGCCCATGCGCCCGCGGGATCCACCACCGGCACGTCCGAATAGGCGAACAACGTGCCCGAGGTACCCAGGCTCATGCCCAGCCGGCCTCGGGCCACGACGCCCAGGCCAATGGCGGCCATCATGTTGTCGCCGCCGCCGACGCCGACCCGCGCCGCGCGCGGCAATCCAAGCTCGTCGGCGATGGCCGGCAACACTGGGAAGCTCGATCCGGGCTCCGCCAACGGCGGCAGGCAGGCCGACAGGTCGCGGTCGGGATCGGTGGCGCGCAGCAGCTCGGCGGACCAGCGACGCGTGCGCACGTCGAGCCAGCCGGTGCCCGAGGCATCGCCGTACTCGCAGAAATACTCGCCGGTGAGGAAGAAGTTGACGTAGTCGTGCGGCAGCAGGATCCGGGCCATCCGCGCGTAGACGTCCGGACGATGCTTGCGCGTCCACGGCAGCTTGGACGCGGTGTAGCCGGCCAGGATGGGGTTGCCGGCCAGCTCGATGCAGCGGGCCGCACCGCCGAGCGCACCCATGATCTGGCCGCACTCGGCGCTGGTGCTGGTGTCGCACCACAACTTGGCCGGCGCGAGCGCCTCGCCCATCTTGTCGACCGGCAGGAAACCATGTTGTTGCCCGGACACGGCGATCGCGGCGATGCGTGCGCGCACGCCCGCGTCGACCTGCGCGAAACAGGCGCGTACCGAATCCACCCACCAGGCGGCCAGTTGCTCGCGGCTGCCGCCATCGCCACTCAACATGTCCAGCGGCGCGCTGGCCATCGCGACCGTGGCGCGCGCCTCTGGGTCGTAGACGACCAGCTTGGTGCTCTGGGTGCCCAGATCGATGCCAGCGACCAGGCTCATGCGACACCCCTCCGGCGTGCGTGGGCGGCGTGTTCATCCGGGGACCGATGCGCCGGGGCCGCCAGGCCGCGGCCGGGCGTCCGCGGGCGCTCGTTGGCCCCGCTGGCACCCTGCCCTGCGGTGCTCGTGTATCCCTGTGTGAGAGCGGCCTTTTGTTCCATCGCACATCTATTGTTAGCGCTAACAAAACCTACTCTAGCAGCAACGAGAAAAAAGCCATGCTGCGCTGCGAAACGAAAGGATGAGGCCGCTGTTGGCTAGCGTTGTTGCCCGCGCCCGGTGGATGGGTGCCCATCGCCCGGGGCGTTGGGCACCGCGTACCGGATGTCGCCTGCGTGAGGGAGCGACCTCGCGTTGCCGGTGGCGCCCGCCGCCGGCGCTACTGGACAGGCGCCTTTTCCGCTGTTTTTGCCGGCAGCGCGTAGGCGACCAGCGCATCGCCCATCTTCGTACCCAGCGAACGATGTCCGCCGGCCATCACCACCACGTACTGCCGCCCGGTACGTTCGGAGACATAGCTCATCGGCGTGGCCTGCCCGCCGGCCGGCAGGCGCGCCTGCCACAGTTTCCTGCCGGTACGCACGTCGTAGGCGCGCAGATAGGAGTCGAGCGTGCTGCTCATGAACGCGACGCCACCGGCAGTGACCATCGGACCGCCCAGACTTGGCACGCCCAGCGGCAGCGGGATGCCGAACGGCGCCTGGTCCTGGATGGTGCCGTTCTTGTGCATCCAGACCTTTTTCATGGTGGTGAGGTCCACCGCGGCCAGGTAGCCCCACGGCGGGGCCTGGCACGGCACGCCCAACGGCGACAGCAAGGGATGCAGGTCGACGGCGAACGGCGTGCCCTTCATCGGCTGCAGCCCCTGCTCGCTGCCGCCGCCCTTCGCGTCCTTAGCTTCCTCGCGCGGCACCAGCCGGGATACGAACGCCATGTAGCTGGGATTGAGGATCGCCACCTGGCGCACCGGGTCGATGGCGATGCCGCCCCAGTCGAAGATGCCGTAGTTGCCCGGATAGATCAGCGAGCCCTGCACCGAGGGCGGCGTAAAGATGCCCTCGTAACGGTACTTGCGGAAGGTGATGCGGCAGACCAGCTGGTCATAGGGCGTGGTGCCCCACATGTCCGCCTCGCGCAGCTTTCGCTCGGGCATGAAGGTGAGCGCGGAGAACGGCTGGGTCGGCGACACATGGTCGCCCCTGGCCGCGCCTTGCGGCACCGGCTGCTCGGGCGCAGGCACCAGCAGGTGGCCGTCGCGGCGGTCCAGCACGTAGATGTCGCCGCGCTTGGTCGAGGCGACCAGCGCCGGCACCTTCCCCTGCGGCGTATCCAGGTCGACCAGCGTCGGCTGGCCGCCGACGTCCATGTCCCACAGGTCGTGGTGCACGGTCTGGTAGACCCAGCGCACCTTGCCGGTGGCGATGTCCAGCGCCACGATCGCGCTGCTGTACTTCTCCGCGCTCGGGTCGCGCCGGCCGCCCCAGATGTCGGGCGTCTGGTTGCCCATCGGCAGGTAGACCAGGCCCAGCTTCTCGTCGACGCTGAATACGCTCCAGGCGTTGGGCGAGTTGCGGATGTAGGTCTGCCCCGGCGGCAGCGGCCGGGTCTGGCCCGGCTCGGAGGGGTCCCAGTTCCACAGCAGGCGGCCGGTATCGATGTCGTAGCCGCGGACTACGCCGGACGGCTCGTTCGTCGACGCGTTGTCGGTGACGCTGGCACTGGCGATGAGCACGTGGTGCGTCACCGTCGGCGGCGAGGTCGGGTTGAGGAAGCCCGGCTTCTTGACCGGCTGGTCGTCGTACAGGTGGATCACGCCGTTGCCGCCGAAGTCGCGGCATGGCTCCCCGTTGTCGGCATTGATCGCCACGATGGTGGCGTCCGCCGTGGGCGCGAAGATGCGGCGCGGGCAGATGTCGACCTTGATCGCGGTCGGCGCGACCGCCCCCGCGGGCGTGGGCGCCGACGCCGCGGCGGCCAGTTCCTGGTCGGCCGGCAGTCCCATGGCGGCGGCCTGCGCGGCGTAGGTGCCGGAGTCGTAGTAGGCCACGCCGCGGCAGATCATGTGCTGGTAGTCCTTCGCGTCGCGGTTGATCTTCGGGTCGAAGCGCCAGATCTCGCGGCCGGTGTCGGGATCCAGGGCGATCACGATGTCGTGCGGCGTGCAAAGGTAGAGCATGCCGTTGGCCTTGAGCGGTGTGACCTCGTTGGCGATCTCGGTCGGGTCGCCGGGGCCCGGGAAGTCGCCGGTGTGGAAGGTCCAGGCCACCTTCAGCCGGTCGACGTTCCGCGGCGTGATCTGCGCTGCCGGCGAGTAGCGGTCGCCATAGCCGGAGTGGCCGTAGGCGATCCAGTCGTCCGGTGCGGCGAAGGGTGCCGGCGCCTTGCCGGTGGCGTTCATGCGTGCCGCCGCGACCTCGCCTGGATGGTCGTGCGGGGAGCGGAACAGCGAGGCCGCGCCGACCACTAGCGCAATCACCAGGCTGACGCCGATCGCCCAGCGCCCGCCACGCAGCGAGCGATCCGGCACCGCGCGGTGCGTCGCATCGACGGGACACAGCCGCCGGTTGACGAACGGCAGCCAAAGCCAGAGCGCCAGCACGAACCACACGTCCAGCCGCGGCAACAGTTGCCACCCGTCGAGCCGCACCTCGACCACCGCCCACACCGTGCTGCCGAGCAGCACCAGCGCGTACAGCCACAAGGCCAGCATCCGCCCCAGCGCGAGCAGCACGCCGGTCGCCGCCACGCCCAGTCCAACCAGCAGGTAGTACCAGGAGCCGCCCAGCGCCAGCAGCCAGAGGCCGCCCACGACGAGCGCGAGACCCAGCAGGATGAAGACGATGCCGGTGACGAACAGCAGCGGGCCGGAACGCGACAGGCGGGCCAAGGCACTCTCCGGAAACGCGGCGATGCCGCACAAGAGCGCCCGGTATAACACCGCGCTCGCCCAGGCTCCGTCGAGACGAAAAAAAGGCCGGCGATGCCGGCCCTCGAATGGTGCCCCCGAGACGATTCGAACGTCCGACCTGCCCCTTAGGAGGGGGCCGCTCTATCCAACTGAGCTACGGGGGCGAGGCGCGGATTTTGGCATGGATGCGCGCACGGCGCGATTGTCCGTGCGGCTTCGCGCTCCGGTCGCCCCATCCGCCTGTCGGCACCTTCCCCCGTGAACGGGTGAAGGCTCACCTTGCAACATCCCGGCTCTTCCCCGGTGAAGGGGGAAGGCTCGCCTTGGCGGCATCCGGTCCTTCCCCCGCTTGCGGGGGAAGGTGCCCGCAGGGCGGATGGGGGAAGCCCTGCCTCGGCCTCTCCCGCCGAAGCCCTTCCGACCACCCTGCTAGAATGGTCGTTTCGCAATAGTCCGGCCCCCCAACGGTGCCCGACCCCAAGGAGTCACGCATGTCCCACGATATTCTCAAGGCGCTCGGCCTGGGCGATTCCCATTCCGGCACCTACCTCGGCAACGGCGAGTGGTCGAAGACCACCGACGCCGGCACGATCAAGCCGCAGAACCCGGCCACGGGCGAGGTGATCGCCAGCGTGCACGCCTCGAGCAAGGCCGACTACGAGACCATCGTCAAGCGCGCGCAGGAAGCCTTCAAGGTCTGGCGCACCACCCCGGCGCCCAAGCGCGGCGAAGCCGTGCGCCTGTGCGGCGAGGCGCTGCGCAAGCACAAGGACGCGTTGGGCTCGCTGGTCGCGCTGGAGATGGGCAAGATCAAGCCCGAAGGCGACGGCGAAGTGCAGGAGATGATCGACATCGCCGACTTCGCGGTGGGCCAGAGCCGCATGCTGCACGGCTACACCATGCACTCGGAGCGTCCGGGCCATCGGATGTACGAGCAGTACCAGCCGCTCGGCCTGGTCGGCATCATCAGCGCGTTCAACTTCCCCGTCGCGGTGTGGAGCTGGAACGCGTTCCTGGCCGCGATCTGCGGCGACATCTGCATCTGGAAGCCCTCGCCCAAGACCCCGCTGTCGGCGGTCGCCACCATGAAGATCTGCAACGAAGCGCTGAAGGCCGGCGGCTTCCCGGACATCTTCTTCCTGTTCAACGACGCCGGCACCGAACTGTCGCAGGCCTTCGTGGACGACAAGCGCATCCCGCTGATCAGCTTCACCGGCTCGACCAAGGTGGGCCGCATGGTCGGCGAGCGCGTGGCGCACCGCATGGGTCGCTCGCTGCTGGAGCTGGGCGGCAACAACGCGATCATCCTCGATGAAACCGCGGACCTGAAGCTCGCCATCCCGGGCATCGTGTTCGGCGCCGTCGGTACCGCCGGCCAGCGTTGCACCACCACGCGCCGCCTGTTCGTGCACGAGGCGATTTTCGACAACGTGCTCGATACCCTGGTCGGCGCGTACAAGCAGGTCGAGGGCAAGATCGGCGACCCGACCTTGGCCACCACGCTGATGGGTCCGCTCAACAGCCCCGAGGCGGTGCAGGGTTATCTGGCCGCCATCGAGAAGGCCAAGGCCGCGGGCGGCACCGTGCGCACCGGTGGCGCGGCGCTCGACGACCGCAAGGGCAACTTCGTGCTGCCGACCATCATCACCGGG
Source organism: Frateuria sp. YIM B11624 (assembly GCF_049727805.1). Lineage (NCBI taxonomy): Bacteria > Pseudomonadati > Pseudomonadota > Gammaproteobacteria > Lysobacterales > Rhodanobacteraceae > Frateuria > Frateuria sp. YIM B11624. Next base: position 66,119 of record NZ_JBCNYA010000001.1, on the reverse strand, counting down.
GTGAAGAACGCCGACGAGGTGGTGCAGACCGAGACCTTCGCGCCGATCCTCTACGTGATCCCGTTCAAGACGCTCGATGAGGCGATCGAGATGCAGAACGACGTGCCGCAGGGCCTGTCCTCGTCGATCTTCACCAACAACGTGCGCGCCGCCGAGCAATTCCTGTCGGCGGCCGGTTCGGACTGCGGCATCGCCAACGTCAACATCGGCACCTCCGGCGCCGAGATCGGCGGCGCCTTCGGCGGCGAGAAGGAAACCGGTGGCGGCCGCGAGTCGGGCTCGGACGCGTGGAAGGTCTACATGCGCCGCCAGACCAACACCATCAACTACTCCGACGCGCTGCCGCTGGCGCAGGGCATCAAGTTCACCGTGTAAGCGATGCAACACCTCTCCCCGGCCCACGGGGAGAGGATCCACCGACCGAGGATCGCCGCCATGAACGCAATGCCTCCCGTCCATCGCACCACCAGCGCCATGGCCGTGGTCAGCCTGGTCTTCGGCATCGCCGCCTGGTGCATGTTGCCGGTGGTCGGCGCCATCGTGGCGATCATCTGCGGCCACCTGGCGCGCGGGGAAATCCGCCGCTCGCAGGGCCAGTTGGAAGGCGATGGCCTGGCCGTGGCCGGCCTGGTGCTCGGCTACGTGCAACTGGCCTTCGGCCTGGTCGTGGTGCTGTTCACCATCGCCGCGCTGGTGCTCGGCCTGTCGATCGGCATCGGCTCCTCGTTCTTCCACTGACATGCCCGAAGGCGCCTTCGACTTCACTGGCTACCGCGTGCTGGTCGCCGGCGGCAGCAAGGGCATCGGCCGCAGCATCGCACTGGCCTTTGCCGAAACCGGTGCGACGGTGTCGATCTGCGCGCGCGGCGCACAGGCTCTGCAGGCTACGCGCGGGGAACTGTCCGCGTTCGGCCACGCCGTGCATGCGGCGAGTTGCGATCTCGCCGACGCACAAGCCATTGCCACGTATATCGAGGACGCCGCGCAGGCGCTGGGCGGCATCGACGTGCTGGTCAACAACGCCAGCGGTTACGGCTTCAGCGACGACGACGAGGGCTGGATGCGCGGCTTCGAGGTCGACCTGATGGCCGCCGTGCGCGCCTCGCGTGCCGCCCTGCCCCATCTCGCAGCCTCACCGCATGCTTCGATCCTGCACACCAGCTCGATCGCCGCCTTTCACCCGCGTCGCCACGGTGCGCCGTACGCGGCGGTGAAGGCGGCGCTCAGCCAGTACACCACCTCGCAGGCGCTGGCCCTGGCCGAGCAGCGCATCCGGGTCAACGCCATCGCGCCCGGCTCGATCGAGTTTGCCGACGGGCTGTGGGACCGGCGCCGCCGCGAGGAGCCGACGCTGTACCAGGCGACGCTCGCGAAGATCCCGTTCGGCCGCTACGGCAGGCCGGAGGAAATCGCGCACGCCGCGTTGTTCCTAGCCTCGCCGTACGCTGGCTGGATCACCGGCCAGACGCTTTGCGTCGACGGCGGCCAGGGGCTGACGGGCTGAACCATGGCCGCCTTCGATCCCACCGCCCGATTCAGTGATCGCGTGGGCGATTACGTGCGCCATCGACCGGACTACCCGCCTGCCCTGCTGGCCTGGCTGCAGCGCGAGTTCGGGATCTCGCCGGACTGGGCGGTGGCCGACGTCGGCGCGGGCACGGGCATTTCCTCCCGCATGTTCCTGGAGGCCGGCTATCGCGTGACGGCGGTCGAGCCGAACGCGGCCATGCGTGCCGCGGCGGTCGAGTGGCTCGGCAGCCACCCGCGCTTCCAGGCGATCGACGGGCGCGCCGACGCCACCGACCTGCCCGATGCCTCGATGGATCTGGTCGTCGTGGCACAGGCCTTCCACTGGTTCGATCCCGCCGCCACTCACCGGGAGTTCGGCCGCATCCTGCGCGCCGGCGGACTGGCGGCGATCTTCTGGAACTCGCGCAAGCTTGCAGGCACGCCGTTCCTCGATGGCTACGAAGCGCTGCTCAGGCGCTACGGCATCGACTACGCCATGGTCGCCGAACGCCACGCCAGCGACGAGGCGATGCGCGCCTGGTTCGGCGACGGCCTGCGCGGCGAGGCGCATTTCGCGCACCGCCAGTTGCTGGATTTCGACGGCCTGCTCGGCCGTCTGCTGTCTTCTTCCTACGCGCCGCGGCCGGATCACCCCGACCACCTGCCGATGAAGCGCGCACTGCGCGAGCTGTTCGACCGCTGCGCCGTCGACGGCGCGGTCAACCTGGACTACGACACCCGCGTCTTCGCGGGCGAGGTGCACTGATGTACGACCTCCTGCGACCGCTGCTCTTCGCGCTCGATGCCGAAACGGCCCATCGGCTGACGCTCTATGCGCTGGGCGTGGCCCATCGCAGCAACCTCGGCCGCTTCGTCGCCACGCCGCCGGAGGATCTGCCGGTCACCGCCTTCGGGATCCGCTTTCCCAACCCGGTCGGCCTCGCTGCCGGGCTGGACAAGAACGCCGCGCACATCGACGAGCTGGGCGCGCTGGGCTTCGGCTTCATCGAGGTCGGCACGGTGACGCCGCGCCCGCAACCGGGCAACCCCAAGCCGCGCATGTTCCGCTTGCCGCAGCACGAGGCGATCATCAACCGGCTGGGCTTCAACAACGAGGGCGTCGACGCGCTGGTGCGCAACGTCGAGGCCTCCAGCTACCGCGGCGTGCTGGGCATCAACATCGGCAAGAACAAGGACACGCCCAACGAGCGCGCGGTCGAGGACTACCTGTTCGGCCTCGAGCGCGTGTACCGCCACGCCAGCTACGTTACGGTGAACATCTCCTCGCCCAACACCCAGGGCCTGCGCGACCTGCAGGAGGAGGCCACGCTGCGGCGCTTCATCGAGACGCTGCGCGAGGCGCAGGAGCGGCTCGGCAGCCAGGCCGGCGCGCGCAAGCCGATGCTGCTGAAGATCGCACCGGACCTCGGCGAGGCTGAACTCGACGGCATCGCGGAAGTGCTGCGCACGGCCGGCATCGATGGCGTGATCTGCACCAACACCACGATCGACCGCAGCGCGGTGGCGGGCGACCCGCATGGCCGGGAGGCCGGCGGACTCTCGGGCAAGCCATTGTTCGCGCGCTCCACCGGGGTGCTGCGCGGCATGCGTGCTCGACTGGGGCCGGACGTCCCGATCGTCGGCGTGGGCGGCATCCTGGATGGCAGCGATGCGGTCGAGAAACTGGACGCCGGCGCCAACCTGGTCCAGCTCTATTCCGGCCTGATCTACCGCGGACCGGCACTGGTCGGCGAATGCGTCAACGAGATCCGCCGCCAGCACGGAGCATCGGATGCCGGCTGAGCGCGTCGACATGGGCGGCTACACGCTGATCGAGCAGGCCCCGCTGGCCACGCGCAACACGTTGCGCGTGGCCGCCCGCGCCAGGTTGCTGGCCGAGGTGCGCGATGCGGCCAAGCTGCCCGAGCTGTTGGATTTCCCCGCGGTGCGCGACCGTCCGCTGCTGGTGCTGGGCGAAGGCAGCAACCTGCTGCTCACCGGCGACTTCGACGGCACCGTGGTGGCGATGGCCACCCGCGGCGTGCAGGTCGAGCAGGACGGCGACGTCGCGCGCATCGCGGTGGCCGCGGGCGAGCGCTGGGACGACTTCGTGCGCTGGACGCTGGGCCAGGGCTTCGCCGGCCTAGAGAACCTGATCCTGATCCCGGGCACCGTCGGCGCCGCGCCGATCCAGAACATCGGCGCCTACGGCACCGAAGTGGCCGAGTTCGTCGAGAGCGTGGAAGCCTGGGACCTGCACGAGCGCCGCGTGGTCTCGCTGGACAACGCCGCCTGCGCGTTCGCCTACCGCCATTCGTTGTTCAAGCGCGAGCCCGGCCGCTACATCGTCACCGCCGTGCGCTTCGCCCTGCCCCGCCAACGCGAACTGCGCACCGACTACGCCGGCATCCGCGAGGAGCTGGCGCGCATGGGCGTGGACAAGCCCGCGCCGTTCCACGTCGCCGAGGCCGTGGTGCATCTGCGCACCCGCAAGCTGCCCGATCCGGCGGTGATCGGCAACGCGGGCAGCTTCTTCAAGAACCCGATCGTCGATGCGACGCTGGGCGAATCGCTCAAGCGCGAGCATCCGGAGCTGGTCGCCTGGCCCGGCAGTGACGGCCGCTGGAAACTCTCGGCCGCGTGGCTGATCGAGGCCGCAGGTTTCAAGGGCCATCGCGAAGGCGACGCCGGCATCTCCAACCGCCACGCGCTCGTGCTGGTCAACCACGGCCACGCCAGCGGTGCCGAATTGTGGGCGCTCGCGCAAAAGGTGATCGCGGGCGTGCAAGACACGTTCGGCGTGCGGCTGGAACCCGAGCCCGTGGTCATCTGAGGCAAGCCCTCCTCCATCCGCCCTTCGGGCACCTTCCCCCGCAAGCGGGGGAAGGATTCGCAAGGACCGCCTGCCGAGCCTTCCCCGTTCACGGGGGAAGGTGCCGACAGGCGGATGGGGGTGGCATGGCCTCAGCGCGTCATCGCCGCGCCTTCGACAACAGCCGCAGGATCTCCAGGTACAGCCACACCAGCGTCACCATCAGCGCGAACGCGCCGTACCATTCCATGTATTTGGGCGCACCTTCCTGAGTGCCGCGCTCGATCAGGTCGAAATCCAGCGCCAGGTTGAACGCCGCCAGCCCCACCACCAGCAGGCTGAAGCCGATGCCCAGCATGCCGGACTCGTGGATGAAGGGAACCTGGATGCTGGTGAAGGCGCGCAGGCCGATGTCCACCAGGTAGAGCAGCATGATCGCGCCGGTGGCGGCGACCACGCCGGTGCGGAAACGGTCGGTGACCTTGATCACCCGCGTGCGGTAGAGCACCAGCATCACTGCCAGCACGCCGGCGGTCAGCATCACCGCCTGCAGCACGATGCCGTGGTAGCGCAGTTCCATGAAGGCCGAGATGCCGCCGAGCGCGAAGCCTTCGGCGATGGCGTACAGCGGCGCGGTGATGCCCGACCACTGGCGCAGGAACGTGCTGGCCAGCGCCAGTACGAAGCCGACGATCAGGCCGCCCCACATGAACGGCGAGATCGCCGCGAGGGCGCCGGCCACGTCGCCCGCGGCGGCCAGCGTGTCGAAGCGGTGCCAGGTCCAGCCGCCAGTGACCACCGCCAGCAGGAGCAGCAGGCCGGTCTTGGCGACCGTGCCGTTGAGCGTCATGCGATCGCCTTCGGCAAACAGGCCCTGGAAGGTGTTTTCGCGCAGTACCGGGTTGCTGGAGCGCATGGATTCCCTCTCTCTCGTGGTTGCCACGCGGACGCGGCGCTGTCCCATGCTAGCGCGTCGCAGGCCCGCCGAGCGCGCCCGCCTTGTGCGGCCGGTCCAGCTCCGGCAGGAACACCGTGATCAGGCCCATCAGCGGCAGGAATGCGCACAGGCGGTAGACGTATTCGATCCCGTGCACGTCAGCGAGCTCGCCCAGTACCGCCGCGCCGATGCCGCCCATGCCGAAGGCAAAGCCGAAGAACAAGCCCGAGACCATGCCAACGCGCCCCGGCAGCAGTTCCTGCGCATAGACCAGGATCGCCGAGAACGCCGAGGACAGCACCAGGCCGATCACCACGCTGAGCACGCCGGTCCAGAGCAGGCTGACGTGCGGCAGCAGCAGCGAGAACGGCGCCACGCCCAGGATCGAGATCCAGATCACCCACTTGCGCCCGATCCGGTCTCCCACCGGGCCGCCGATCAGCGAGCCGGCCGCCACCGCGGCCAGGAACACGAACAGGTGCGTCTGCGCGCTCTGCACCGACACGCCGAAGCGGTGGATCAGGTAGAAGGTGTAGTAGCTGGAAAGGCTCGCCAGGTAGAAGTACTTGGAGAAGATCAGCAGGCCCAGGATCAGCAGCGACAGCAGCACGCGGTTGCGCGATAGCGTCACCTGCGCATGGTGCCGGCGGACCGCACCGCGGGTCGCGTGATGGGCGCGGTACCAGCCGCTCACGCGCAGCAGCACGGCGATCGCCAGCAACGCCGCCAGCGAGAACCAGGCCACGCTGCCGCGCCCGTGCGGCACGATCACCCAGGCCGCCAGCAGCGGCCCCAGCGAGGCGCCGGTGTTGCCACCGACCTGGAACAGCGACTGCGCCAGCCCGTGCCTGCCGCCCGAGGCCATCCGCGCCACCCGCGAGGACTCCGGATGGAATACCGACGAGCCCGTGCCCACCAGCGCCGCGGCCACCAGCAGCATCGGGAAGTTCGGCGCCACGGCGAGCAGCAGCAGGCCGCAAAGGGTGAATCCCATGCCCACCGGCAGCGAATAAGGCATCGGCCGCCGGTCGGTGGCCACGCCCACCAGCGGCTGCAGCAGCGAGGCGGTGAGCTGGTAGGTCAGCGTGATCAGGCCGACCTGGGCGAAGCTCAGCGCGAAGCCGCTCTTCAGCACCGGGTAGATCGCCACGATCAGCGACTGGATCATGTCGTTGAGCAGGTGCGAGAAGCTGATCGCACCGAGCACGGCGAAGGCGGTGCGCGGCTCCGCGGGTGCGGTGGCGGCGAGGGGTTCGACGCGGGTCTGCATGGGGCGGGCGGTCCGGGGGACGCGGCGTGGGGGGCCGCGCCGCGCACTCTAAAACCTGGGAGGGCGACATGAAAGGCCTGCCCGTCCCAACTTGCAGCGCTCGCGATTCACCAGCGAGATCGTTGCGCCCCGTGCCGAGGCGACGAAACGCTAACGGCGCGCGCCGAACTCCTCGGCGGCACGGCCGGCCCGAAGGCGCGCCATGCGTATGGCGGCGGCCAGGCGCCCGCCGAGGCCAGGCGTCCGCTTCGCCCGCTTGGGCTTGCGCGGAGCGCCTGGCACGTCGTGCGCCCGCGGGCCACGCCGGCGGGCCGAGGCCTGCATGGTCGGCAGCGCGCAGCGAGCCGCGCCGCCGCGCGCCCGGGACATCCGGCCCTCGTCCCCCTGGCGCGCGCGGACGATATCGTCGGCAACGACCTTGGCCGCGCGCTTCGAAGCTGTCTTTCCGGTCATGCCATGGATCTCCCGCTGCTGGATGCCCATGCTGCGCAGCGGCGCGTGAAACGGCGGGCAAGGCTTCGTTGGCCCGGCCTTCGTGGGTCCGTAGCACCCGTTCAGCCTCTTCGATTGACCGCCTGCAGGCCGGCCCGGATGATGCCCGGATGCCCATCCTGCGACGCCTTCTGCTCTGCCTGCTGCTGGCCGGCTTTCCCGCGCTCCACGCGCAGGATGCGCCGACCGCGGCGACCACCCCCACGGTGTCGCCCGCGCAGGCGCTGGACGACCTGCGCGACCAACTCGACGGCATCAAGTCCGCGCTGAAGAACAAGCCGGACGACCATGCCCTGGCCGACCTGCGCACCACGGCGTTGGCGGTGCAGGACCAGGCCGAGCAGCTCGCCGGCACGCTTTCGCCGCAGATGGGCAGCCTGGATGCGCGCCTGGCCGTGCTCGGCCCCGCCCCGGCCAAGGGCGCACCGCCGGAAGCGGCCGAGGTCGCCGGCCAGCGCCGGCAACTGGACAAGGACAAGGCCAACCTCGACGCACAGATCAAGCAGGCGCAACTGCTCGGCGAGGAAGGCATGCAACTGGCCACGCAGATCTACGGCCTGCGCCGCGACCAGTTCCAGGCGCAACTGACCTCGCGCACGGCGACGCCATTGGGTGCGTCTTTCTGGGCCGAGCCGGCGCGCACGCTGCCGGACGACCTGGCGCGCCTGAAGCGGTTGCGCTCGCACGTCGCCGACGCCTGGCACGACGCCTGGCAACCGCCCAACCGCCTGCCGCTGCTGCTGTGCCTCGGCGCTGCCCTGTTGCTGCTCGCCGCCGGGCGCCTGCTGCTGGAACGCCTGCTGTACCGGCTGGCCGCGCGCGCCATGCCCGACGGACACCTGCGCCGCAGCGCCACGGCGGCCGGTGTCGCTCTGGGATCGGTGCTGGTGTATGGCCTGGCCGTGCAGCTCGTGCGCACGGGACTGGACTGGAATGGCACGCTCGACCCGAGCCTGGACGAACTCGCCCGCTCGCTGGTGCGCCGCGTCTGTTTCGCGGCCTTCGTCGCGGGATTGGGGCGCGCGCTGCTGTCGGTGGCGCACCCGACGTGGCGGCTGCCCACGCTCTCCAACGCCGCGGCACGACGGCTGCGCCTGTTCCCCGGGCTGCTGGCGGCCGCCACGCTGCTGCTGGGGGTGATCGACCGGGTGAACAGCGCGATCGGCGCCAGCCTGCCGGCGACCGTGACCACGCGCGGCCTGCTCGCGTTGGTGGTCAGCGGCCTGGTCGGCGTTGCGCTGTTGCGCCTGGACCACGCGCGGCGCGCATTGCTCGCGGCCGGCAGTGCCCCCGCACAGCGCCCCGTGTGGGTCGGGCTGCTCGCCGGCGCGGCGGCGCTGGGCGCGATCCTCAGCTGGATCGCCGTGTTGCTGGGCTACATCGCGCTGGCCTATTTCATCGCCGTGCAGATGCTGTGGATCGGCGTGCTGATCGGCGCGCTCTATCTGCTGCTGCACCTGGTGCACGACCTGGTCGCCACCCTGCTCGCCCCGGAGGGGCGCAGCGGGCAGCGGCTGCAGGCGGCCTTCGGGCTCCCGCCGCGGACGCTGGAACAAGCGGCCACCGTGCTGTCCGGGATCAGTCGCGTGCTGATCCTGCTGCTGGCAGTCGGCGCGCTGCTGGCACCCTTCGGCACCGATCCGCAGGAACTGGCCGGACGGATGGGCCAGCTGTTCGGCAACCTCAAGCTCGGCCAGCTGACCATCAACCCGGGCACGGTGTTCGAGGCGCTGGCGGTGTTCGTGCTCGGGCTCTTCGCCGTGCGCGTGTTCAAGCGCTGGCTGGGCGAGCAGTTGCTGCCCCGGACCACGCTCGAACCGGGCATGCAGAACTCGATGGTCACCCTGCTCGGCTACGCCGGCGGCGTGCTGGTGTTCGCGCTGGCGCTGGCCGCGCTCAACGTGAGCCTGCAGAGCATCGCCTGGATCGCCAGCGCGTTGTCGGTGGGCATCGGTTTCGGCCTGCAGGCGATCGTGCAGAACTTCATCTCGGGCCTGATCCTGCTCGCCGAGCGGCCGGTGAAGGTGGGCGACTGGGTGAGCCTGGCCGACGTCGAAGGCGACATCCGCCGGATCAACGTGCGCGCCACCGAGATCCAGCTCTGGGACCGCTCCACCGTGATCGTGCCCAACTCGCAGCTGATCACCCAGAACGTGCGCAACGTGACGCTGGCCAACGCGCAGGGCCGCGTGCAGATCAAGCTGCCGATGCCGCTGGACACCGATGCCAAACGCGCGCGCCAGATCATCCTGGACGCCTTCCTCGGGCATCCGACGATGCTCGATACCCCCGCGCCGAGCGTGCAGCTGGAGCACGTCGACACGCTGGGCATCCACTTCGTCGGCACTGGCTACGTGCCCAGTCCGCGCGAGGTCGGCGGCGTGCGCAGCGAGCTGCTGCTGGCGATCCTGGAGCGACTGCGCAGCGAGGGCCTGCCGCTGACCCGCCCGCAGGACATGCGCATCCATCGCCTGCACGACGCTGGCGAGACCGGCTGAGCGCGGGGAGGCGGCCATGGCATTCCACCAGCGCGTGCCTGCCCCGCCACTGGACGTCCTGGTCGAGAAGCTGTGGGACTGGGACATGCCGCCGGCAGCGCACCAGTACGAGCGCGTGCTGCCGCAGCCGGGTGCGCAACTGATCATCAACCTCCACGAGGACCAGACGCGCGTCTACACCGACGACGCCGAACGCCGCTGCCTGCGCTCCTCCGGCAGCGTGCTCGGCGGGCCGCAACTGTGCAGCCAGATCATCGATACCGCCGAGCAGATCCGCGTCATGGGCGTCGTATTCCGCCCGGGCGGTGCGGGCGCGCTGACCGGCGAGGACATGGGGGCGCTGGAAGGCCGCGACGTGGACCTGGCCGGCCTGTTCGGCCACCACGCCACGACGCTGCGCGAACGCCTGCTGGAAACGCCGCAACCGGCACACCGGCTCGCACTGCTGGAACGATGGTTGCGCCAATGCATGCGCCTGCCGCGCCTGGAACCTTGCGTCGCCCATGCGCTGGCCTGGCTGGAACGGACACCGCAGGCGGCGCGCATCGGCTGGCTGGTGCGGGAAACCGGAGTGTCCGAACGCAGGCTCGGCCGGCTGTTCCGCCGACAGGTCGGCTACGGGCCCAAGCAATACGCGCGGCTGCTGCGCTTCCGCGCCGTGGTGGCGCAGGTGCATGGCCGCCCGCGCGTGGACTGGGCGGCCGTGGCGGCCGATGGCGGCTATTGCGACCAGGCCCACCTGGCGCACGAGTTCCGCCGTTTCGCGGGCATCACGCCCGGTGCGTTCGTCGCGCAACAGGGCGTCTACCTCAACCACCTGGCGCTCGACTGAGCGTCCGGAAATCTACAAGACCCGGGCCGGCACGACCGCCTAGATTCGTCGCTCCCGACAGGAGAAACGTGATGAACCGAGGACCCAGCACCATCATCCCCTGCCTGCGCTACCGCGACGCCCACGCGATGATCGACTGGCTGTGCGGCGCATTCGGCTTCGAGAAGCATGCGGTGTACGACGATGACCAGGGCGGCGTGATGCACGCCCAACTGGTCTACGAGGGCGGCATGCTGATGCTCGGCAGCGTGCGCGAGGACGGTTTCGGCCGGCTCATGGCCCAGCCCGATGCGCTGGGAGGACGCGAGACGCAGTGCGCCTGCGTGACCGTGCGCGATTGCCGTGCGCACTACGAGCGGGCAAAGGCGGCCGGCGCGCAGATCGTCGACGAATATGCGGAGAAGGACTACGGCGGTGCCGGTTACGGCTGCCGCGATCCGGAAGGCCACCTGTGGTGGTTCGGCAGCTACGACCCGTGGGCAGGGTGAGCACCAGCTCCTTCCTCCTTGCTTAGGAAAGGGAGCAGATCGACGTTTGCGACGCCCACGACTGGGCGCGAATCAGGCTCCCTCTCCCCTCCGGGGAGAGGGTTGGGGTGAGGGGCCGGGGCTCGCCGGAAACCTTCACCCTGCGCTGCTTGCGGGTGAGATGACAAGCGTTTCCCCGCGTGTCCGCCCCTTTACGCAAGCCTTGCCCCTCACCCCAGCTCTCTCCCCGGAGGGGAGAGGGAGCCGAAGCCTAGGGCGCTGCTGCGACGCGCTTGAGCTTCGACGCCGGTCGCGCCACCGCATACATCTCCCACGCCATCTGCTTGAGCAGGCCCTGGCGGTCCTTGCCCTGCACGTACAGGTCCATGTGCGTGCGGCCGGGCAGGAAACGGAAGTCCGACTTCGCGCCCAGGCCATCCAGCACGGCCTTGAGCCTGTGCGCGGCGCCGTCGAGGTAGAACGTGTCCGCCGTGCCGACGACCAGGTGGATCTTGCCGTCCAGGTCGGGCTTGAGTTCGGACCAATGCTCTTTCACCCGGCGCGCGATGTCGTAGTGCGCGCTCCAGTAGGCGACCACCACCGGGTCGACATCGCCGGTGTCGCGATCGAACATCGGCATGGGACGGCCGTCCGCGCCCCGCGGCGAGAACACCCAGTCGAACGAGGCCATCTGCCCGCCGTAGGGGCCGATCACGCGCTCCATCCGCGCGAAATCCTCGTAATTGGCGATGACCTTGCCCTTGTCGCGCACCAGCGGGTACGGCGTGCCGTCCGCACGGCGGTAGACGTTGGCATGCGGCGCATACAGGTCCACGCCGGTGAAATCGTGAAAATCGCTCGGATCGGGCGAGGTCGACCAGGTGCCGCCGAACACCTTCGGGTAGCGCGTCTGCAGCCACAGCGTGGCCCAGCCGCCGGAGGAATGGCCGGTGAGGAAGCGGCCCGAAGAACGCGCATCCATGCGGTATTTCCCTTCCAGGGCGGGAATCAGCTCGGCGGTGAGCGCCTGCCCCCACGGACCGTTGTTCACCGAGTCGGCGAACTCGTGGGTGCCGGTCGGGCTGGACTCGTCCAGCACCACCCAGATCATCGGCGGCAGCTGCTTCTCGGCCATCGCGCCGAACACCATCGCCGCGGTGCCGGCCTGCGTGTGCAGGTCGCCACCGTAGCCGTGGGTCTGGTAGACGGTCGGGTACGTCGCGCGGCTTGCCGGGTCGTAGCCGGGCGGCAGCACCACCCAGCCACGCATGTGGATCGGCCGGCCCCAGAAGGCGGTGAGCGAGGGGCTGACAAAATCGATCGACTGCACCTGCTCGCGCGCCTGTGCCAGGTGCTTCTTCGTGGTCTCGCTCAGGTAGCGTGTCGGAAGATCCCACAGCGCCGTCGTCGGCAGGGTTTCGGTGAGCGCCAGCGCGGGCGTATTGGCGCTGGGCAGATGCACCTGCACCACCGCGCTCACCAGGTCGCCGCCGTTGCGCCCGTGGTAGTTGTAGTCATGCTGGGGATCCAGCACGGCCTGGACGAGATAGTCGCCCGGCGGCAGCTTCGAGAACGCGGAAGGAAAGGCCTGGTCGTCGGCATCCAGCAGCACATCGGCGCCGGGTGCCAGGCGCTCGACTTCGCGTGCGGCGACGGCGGTCTGCTTCGGCGCGAACGGACTGCTGTCCACCTCGGTGACCTTGCCTTCCTTGGCCGCGGCCCTTGCCGCCTTCGCCTCGGTGGCGAACAGCAGCAGGCGCCCGGCGACCGGTTTACCGGCTGCGGCCGGCAGGCTGACCTGGAAGAACGGGTGTGTCGCCGGCGCCGCTTCGCGCGCGCAGGCGCCGGAGGCCAGCAGGCCGGTGAAGAGCAGCGCCAAGGCGCCGTGGACTGGTTTGAACATGGCAAGCGCTCCCTGATGCAACGAGGGGCCGGTTACCCGGCCCCATGGATGGTCAGTCTGCCGATCCGTCGCCCTTCTTCTGCACCGGCGCCAGGCGCAGGTCCTGGAAGTCGAAGCTGAAGTCGGTCAACGGCGAAATCGGTTCCATGCGCGCCTCGCGCACGTGGCCGTCCTCGTCCAATGCGAAGGTGACGAAGGCATCGGCGTTGAGCGTGCGGTCGTCCCAGCGCACGGTGAAGGTGTCGTGCTGCCAGGGCGTCATGGTGCCGACCAGTTGCGGCGTGTGGCCGAAGCGCATGCGCAGCTTGCCGCCCTCGCGGCTGACGACGACGTTGCCGTACCACGGGTCGCGGTAGGTGCCTGCATAGCCGGCCAGCGGCAGCGACGGCTTGCTCTTCCTGTCGCGCGCGGCCTCGTGCTTGGCCATGCTGTCGTCGGCCTTGGCCTGGGCATGCTTGACCGCCTTGTCGTAGGCGGCCACCCAATCGGTCTTCTCGCCGGGATTGAGGTAGGCATCGAGCGCGCGGTAGGTGACCGCGTTGAAGGCGGCGCCCGACTCGGCGTTGGTCAGCACCACCACGCCGAGCTTGAGTTCCGGCACCAGCGTCACGCGCGAGACCATGCCCGGCCAGCCGCCGGTGTGCCAGACCAGCTTCTTGCCGCGGTAGTCGGACAGGAACCAGCTCTCGCCGTAGCCGAAGAAGTCGGGCGTGAGCGGCGCCAGCTCCGGCACCGGCGGCTTGTTGATCCGGATCGGCGTGAGCATCGACCACATCTCGTGCTGGCTCTTCTCCGAGAACAGCCGCTGCGGCTTGCCGTCCGCGCCGGTGGTCGACAGCAGGCCGCCGGCCAGTTGCACGTTCATCCACTTGGCCAGGTCGTGCACGCTCGAGTAGATGCCGCCGGCGCCCGGATCGTTGAGCCAGGCCATCGGCGGCACGGGCTTGAGATCCTTGAAGTCGGCCTTGGCGTGGCCGGTGGCGACGTCCATGCCGGGCTTGAGGTAGGTCTTGTCGATCAGCGACTGATCCATGCCCACCGGCTTGAAGATGTGCTCGCGCACGTAGTCGGCGTAGCTCTCGCCGGAGGCCTGCTCGATCACCAGCGTGGCCACCGCGAACAGGATGTTGTCGTAGGCGTAGCCGGCGCGGAAGCTGTTCTTGATCGGCACCCTCGCCAGGCGCTCGACCACTTCCTTGGTGGTGTAGCTGGTCGGCGGCCAGTACAGCAGGTCGCCGGCGCCCAGCGACAGGCCGCTGCGGTGCGCCAGCAGGTCGCGGATGCGCATCTCGTGCGTGACGTAGGGGTCGGACATGCGGAACCACGGCAGGTGCTCGATCACCCGGTCGTCCATGTCCAGCTTGCCCTGCTCGGCCAGCTGCTGCAGCGCCGCGGCGGTGAACGCCTTGGTGTTGGAGGCGATCGCGAACAGCGTATTGGCGTCGACCTTGTCGCCCTTGCCCAGCTCGCGCAGGCCCCAGCCCTGCTCCATCACCACGCGGCCATCTTTGACGATGGCCACGGCGATGCCCGGCACGTCGAAGGTCTTGCGTGCGCTGTCCACGTAGGCGCCGAAGTCGGCCAGCTGCGGCGGCGGCAGCGGGCGCGCGGTATCGCCGGTGGAGACCGGCGGCGGCAGCGGCCGCGACGCGGGCGTCTGCGCCAGCGTGCCGGTGGCGGCAAACAGCAACGCGCAGGCCAGCGCCAGGCGCAGGGAGGAAACGGGCTGGGTCATCGAAAGGCTCCGCTGATGAGAACGCCCCACTATCGCGACAAAGGCGCCTCGGCGCCAGCCCGTCCGGTCCGCTTAGCGGGCCTTCGCGGTATGGGCGTCCAGCCAGGAGGCCAACGGGACCGACCACAGGTTGTCCAGGCCGTTGTCCCACGCAGCCATGCGCGCCATGTCCTGCCGTCCCTGCGCGGCGGTGCGCGGGTAATGCACGGGTACGCCCCGCGCGCTGGAGAAGTACAGCGTGCGGTGGTCCGGGCCCAGGTGCGAACCCCACGGGGAGCCGTGGTTCACCTCGTCGCCCAGGTCTATCGGCGCACCCCAATGGTCGCCCTCACGGAAGGTGATGTAGAGCCGGTCCGGCCCGTCCTTGCCGGCATAGTTGGCGTCGAATACCAGAAAGGATTCGTCCGGCGCGACCGCCGGATCGAGCTTGTGCGCGCCAGCATCGCCGAGCGCGACCTCCACAGGCGGCTGGTAGGTGCCATCGCGGTACTGCGAGCGGAACAAGCGAAAAACGCCGTCCGCTCCCGGATGCTGGAAATACACGCTGCCGTCCGCGGCGACGCTCGGCGCATAGGTGCGGCTGCTGGCGTTGACGGTGTCGGGCAGGCGCACCGGCTCGCCCCAGCCGCCGCCCTTGCGGTCGACCCGCCACAGGTGACCGCCCGAGCCGGCCGCCACCTTGCCATTGCCCAGTACCGCATCCAGCGGCTTGCCGCCCGGCCGATCCGGCCGGTTGGAACTGAAGACGAGGAACGAGCCGTCCGGCGCCATCGCCGGGTCATGGTCCAGCCACCGACCGGAAAACGGGGCGACCACCGGTACCGACCAGCCATCGGCGGTCCGGTGCGAAACCAGGATGGCCGCGTTGGGCCAGCGCACGCGATCGAAGAACACCGTGTTGCCGTCGGGCGTGAAGGCGGCTGAATCTTCGGCGGCCGGGCCGGATACCACGCCTGGCGCGAAGACCTGCGGCTGCACGGAAGCCGCGGCAGCGGCTGGCGACGAAAGAGCGACACAGACACACGCGGCCAGCAGACGGCCATTCGTTCGGGACATGTTCGTTCCTTGAGGTTGGGGACCACGCAGCGGCACAGATACGCCGGCTACGCGGCACTGGCGTGTGCCGCAAGTCATCCGCTCACGCGCGGCGCCGCGTCGGCGTGACAAGATGCGCCCCTCGCTGTCGGGAGCCCCTGCCCATGCCATCCCCTACCCCGTCACCTGCATCATCGATCCGCGCCGGCATCGGCGGCTGGACCTTCGCGCCCTGGCGCAACAACTTCTACCCGGCCGGCCTGGTGCAGCGGCGCGAGCTGGAGTACGCCAGCCGCCAACTGCGCGCGATCGAGATCAACGGCACGTTCTACGGCGCGCAGAAGCCGGCCACCTACGCCAAATGGGCCGCGGAGACGCCGGAGGGCTTCGTGTTCGCGCTAAAGGCGCCGCGCTACGTGGTCGAGAGCAAAAAACTGGCTGCGGCCGGTAAGGGCATCGACGCGTTCGTCTTTAGCGGCATCGAGGAAATGGGCGACCGGCTCGGTCCGATCAACTGGCAGCTCGGCCCGGCACGGCCGTTCGACGCGGACGACATCGCCGGCTTCCTCGATCTCCTGCCGCGCGAGCTCAATGGCCGTCCGCTGCGGCACGTGCTGGAAGTTCGGCATCCCAGCTTCGAAAGCGAGCGCTACGTGGAGCTGGCCCGCGCGCGCGGCGTGCCCACCGTGTTCACCGACGCCACGCGGTATCCCTCGTTCGCCGATATCACCGGTCCGTTCGTATATGCGCGGCTGATGCGCAGTAGCGCCGACGAGCCGGACGGCTACCCGACCGAGGCGCTCGACGCCTGGGCAGCACACGCACACGCCTGGGCGCGTGGCGAGGACCCGGCAGCGCTCCCGCACGCAGGGGCCCCGCAGTCGCGCGGCGCGCCGCGCGAGGTGTTCATCTTCTTCATCAGCAGCGCGAAGGAACGCAATCCCGCGGCCGCCATCGCCTTGCAGGCGCGCGTCGACCAGCCACGACCGTAGCGTTCGAGGCGACGTTTACGGACGTTTGTCCCGCACGTCACGGCGGCTGCGGCAAGCTGGGAATCGTCGCACCGACGACACTCCCACCACCGCCCAGGAGATTCGCCATGACGATCCAATCGACCGGCTACAACGCCACCAATACCACCCGCGCTGGCATCGGCAGCGGCCCCGTACTGGCCTCGAGCACACTCAACGGCGAGAACGTGCGCAACGCCTCCGGCGAGGACTTGGGCGAGATCAAGGACCTGATGATCGACACCGCCAGCGGCACCATCCAGTACGCGGTGCTGTCCTTCGGCGGATGGTTGGGCATGGGCGACAAGCTGTTCGCGGTGCCGTGGAACTCGATGCGGCTGGACACCGTGAACCACTGCCTGGTGCTCGACGTTTCCAAGGACCGCCTGAAGGATGCACCCGGCTTCGACAAGGACAACTGGCCGGACTTCGCCGATACCACGTTCACCAACCGCATCAGCAACTACTACCACTGAGGGCCGCGGCCCGGACCATGCGAGGGCGCCGCCGCGGCGCCCTCCTCGCGTGTGCTCCCGTACACTGGCGCTCCCCCGCCAGCCGATGCGCGCCATGCAGCACCTCACCTTCCAGCTCGACCGCGAGCACGTCGAACTGAACCAGTTGCTCAAGCTGAGCGGTCTGTGCGACAGCGGCGGCGCCGGCAAGGCGCTGGTCGCCAGCGGTGCGGTCCACGTCGATGGACAGCGCGAGCTGCGCAAGACCTGCAAGATCCACGCGGGCCAGACGGTACGGCTCGGAGACGTGGAAATCCGCGTCCTCTGATCGATCTGGCTCCCTCTCTCGCCGGGGCGGAGTAAAGGCGCCGTGGCGGCCGAACGGCAAGAGAACAGGCAAGGTAACCGTAGATCTACCTCCGGCGAACACACCACAACTCCCCGTGATCTGCCGAGAGGTGTTGCCCATGACCCGCCGATGGTTTGCCCTGCTCCCGCTGGCTGCCGCACTGCTCGCCGGTTGCGGCGTTTCCGGCCCCGCCGCGGCCGACGGCGTCGTGCGCCTGCCCGATCCCCGCCTTGACCCGCCCCCCGCCCAGCCGGGCGAACAGGTCGCGGTATTCGCCGGCGGCTGCTTCTGGGGCGTGGAGGCGGTGTTCGACCACGTTCGCGGTGTGCGTCGTGCCTGGTCCGGCTATGCCGGCGGTGCGGCCGACACCGCCACCTACGAGCAGGTCAGCGATGGCGACACCGGGCATGCCGAGTCGGTGAAGGTGATCTACGACCCGCGCCAGGTCAGTTACGGCCAGTTGCTCAAGGTGTTCTTCGCCGTCGCCCACGATCCCACCCAGCGCAACCGGCAAGGGCCCGACGTGGGCAGCCAGTACCGCTCGGTGATCTTCTACGCCACGCCGCAGCAGCAACGGGTGGCCGACGCCTACATCGCCCAGCTCACCGCCGCCCACGCGTTCGCGGCGCCCATCGTGACCCAGGTGACGCCGCTGCAGGGTTTCTACACGGCCGAGGCGTATCACCAGAACTATGCCGCGCAGCACCCGGACAGCCCCTACATCGTCTACAACGACGCGCCCAAGGTGGCGCATCTGAAGCAATGGCTGCCGGCGCTCTATCGCACCCCTACGCAGACGGTGGACGTGCAGTTGCAATGAGCCGGGCGCAGGTTCCAGCCGGCGCGGGTGGAAGCGGCTGAGCGCCGTGGGCGTGGGCGATCAGTTCGCCGGCGGCACCAGCCGCAGGCGTGCGCTGCCGGGACGCTGGCCGGGACGCAGCATGCGCTCGATCTCCGGCACTTCCAGCGCCCGCGCGTAGAGGTAGCCCTGGCCTTCCGTGCAGCCGGCGCGCAGCAGGAACTCGTGCTGCGCCTCGGTCTCGATGCCTTCGGCGATGGCGCACAGGCCCAGCCGCTTGGACAGCGCCAGCATCGCCTCGACGATGGCCGCGTCGTGGGTGTTCCCGGGCAGGCCGTCGACGAAGCTCTTGTCGATCTTGAGGAAGGCGATCGCCGGCAGCTTGAGGTAGGCCATCGAGGAATAGCCGGTGCCGAAGTCGTCGATGGCCACGCCCACGCCCAGCGAGTGCAGCGCATTCATGGTGCGCTCCATCTCGTCGCCCAGGCGCAGGATCGCGCCCTCGGTGATCTCCAGCAGCAGCCGCTGCGGCGCGACCCGCTCAGCCACCAGGAAGCGGCGCACGTCCTCCACGAATTGCGGCGCGCCGTAAGTGCCGGCCGAGATGTTCACCGCCACGCGGATCGGCGGCATGCCCTCCTCGTCCCAGCGGCGCATCTGCCGGGCGACGGCCTGCAGCACCCAGTCGTCGACGTGGCGGATCAGGCCGAGCTTCTCGGCCATCGGGATGAACTCGCCCGGCGAAATCTCGCCGCGCGCCGGGTGGCGCCAGCGCAACAGCGCCTCGACCGCCACCACCTTGCCGCTGCGCATGTCCACGCTCGGCTGGAAGACCAGGCGGAACTCGCCGCGGGTCAACGCCTGGCGCAGTTCCGCCGCCAGCGCCAGGCGCTTGCGCGCGTCGGCCTGCATCATCGGCGAGTAGAGGCGGAAGGTGTTGCGCTCCTGCGTCTTGGCCGCGTACATCGCGGCGTCCGCGTTGGCGATCAGCGTGACCGGATCGCTGCCGTCCAGCGGATAGCCGGCGATGCCGATGCTGGCGCTCAGCGCGACCTCGTAATCGCCGACCTTCATCGGCTCGCCCAGCACCGACAGCAGCCGCTGCGCCAGGGCGCTGGCCTGCTCGCGCGAGACCAGCCGACCGATCAGCACGGTGAACTCGTCGCCGCCAATGCGCCCGGCCACGTCGTGCTCGCCCAGGTCGCGGGTGATGCGTTCGGCCACGTGCACCAGCAGGCGATCGCCGATGGCATGGCTGTAGCTGTCGTTGACCACCTTGAAGGCGTCCAGGTCGATGAACAGCACCGCCACCGCGCCGTGGCCCCGGTCGGCGGCGGCGATCGCCTGCGCGCACTGCCGCTCGAACTCGGCGCGGTTGGCGAGCCCGGTCAGCGGGTCGTGCGTGGCCAGGTGTTCCAGTCGGCGCTGGTTGGCCTTGGTAGTGCTGATGTTGGTGAACACCGCCACGTAGTGCTGCACGCGCTCCTCGGCATCGCGGATCACGCTGATGCTGAGCAGCTCGGGATAGACGCTGCCGTCGGCGCGCTGGCTGTGCACCTCGCCCAGCCAGTTGCCGCCGGCGTCCAGCGTGTCCCACACCGATGCCGGCAGCGGCGTGTCGTCGGCCAGCCGCCGGGTCTCGTCGAACCGGTGCCCCTGCACGTCCTGCAGCGTCAGGCCGGTGATTGCCGCGTGCGCCGCGTTGACCGAGACCACGCGGCGATCGGCGTCGGCGATGATCACGCCCTCGGCGATGCTGGCCAGCGCCTCGGCGGCGATGCGCCGCTCCTGCTCCAGACTCAGCCGCTCGGAGATGTCGCGCACGATCGCCTGGCGCACCGAGCGATCACCCCAGCGAACCAGGCTGCTCTGCGTTTCCACCGGCCGCTCGTGGCCGGCGCGGTCGCGCAGCGTGCCCTGGGTGATGCCCTCGCCGCGCGGCTGGCGGCGTTCGAACAACGCGGCGAATGAGGTGCCTATGAGTTCCTGCGTGCCCTGGCCGGTCCATTCGACGGCCTTCTGGTTGGCGTCCAGGATGTGGCCGCGCTCCTCGTCCACCATCAGGATGGCGTCGGCGGCGCGGTCGAACAGCAGCCGGTAGCGCTCCTCGGTGCCGCGGATGTCCGCCAGGATGCGCCGCGCCATGCGCAGCCACAGCAGCAAGGCGATGCAGGCGGCGGCCAGCACCGCCGCGAACAGCATGTGCCCGAGCCAGGCCGCGCCGCGGGCGATCTCCAGCGAGAAGAGCTTGGTCTGCGGCTCGATGAAGGCATTGAGCGCCGCCACGCGGGCGCGCTCGCTGGCGACCAGCGCGGCGGAGGGCCCACCGCTGACATACGCGCTTTCCAGCCGGTCGGCGATCTGGGACAGCTCGCCCACGCTCTCATCGGTCGAGCGCCATGCCGCCACCGCCTGGCGGATGTAGGGCGCGCCTGAAAAATGGTCGAAGATGAAGATCATGCCCGGGATGGCCGAGGGGATGACCTCCCCGCGTGCGAAGGCACGGGCCACCGCGTCGCGGTCGAAATGGTCGCTGGCGATCGCATCGCGCGCCCAGCGGTCCGATGCGACGAGTGCATGGTTGCGGCGGAAGCCGGCCAGGTCGGCCGGATTGCCGCTGGCCGCATAGGCGTCCAGATCGATGACCGCCTGCTTCTGCGCCTTGGACCAGAGACTCTCGCCGTTGAGGAAACCGGCGAGAGTCACCTGCACCTGCAATGCGCCCCAGGTGAGGGCCAGGATCAACGCGATGATGCCCGCCAACGCATAGCCGAGCGGCAACAACCGCCTAAGCAAGGGCATTTGCAAGGTGGTGCGAGCGACTGGCATCGAATCTCTTCATCCCGTTGAGCGACGATCGTTGCCGTTCTGCCTTGCGTTGGCGGTACGGTCAGGCGACCTCGCTGACCTCCCTCCGTACGCCATGATACGCGCCAAGGCAACGGTCCAGTGTGACGGACATGCCTATATAACTGCGTTTGACGCACTCGGTCAGGTGGTCCACTTCATCGGCAACCGGTGCCGTTCCCTTGAGAGTACAGACGATCTCCAGCGCCTCCCAGGGGTGGGTGTCGTCGTAGGCCGCGTGCAACTGCAGCCAGCGCAGGCTCTGCACGCGCTTGTCCGCCGGCAGGCTCTGGGCGTAGCTGGCGCTGTCGTAGATCAGCTGCGACCACTCGCCAGTGGCACCTTCCACCGCGTAGTTGGTGGCCACGATGCCGGCGGCCAGGCTGTCGTGCCGGCTGACCTCCTCGCACCAGTCGGCCAGCACCTGCGTGCCCTGGGCGCGTTCGCCGTACAGCACGTCCCAGCGCGGCACGCCGGCGCCCTCGGCCCAGTTGAGCCAGTACTCGGCATGGTTCTGCTCGACGCGGATGTTGCGTACCAGCCAGCGCCGGGCCATGGTCTCGCCGGGGCTGCGGCCGAACTGCGTCTTGAGCAGGTTGTGCGCCATGTAGGCGGGGAAGCGCTCGATCACCGGCCAGATGCCTGCCATGAAGTCGCGGGTGGCCTGGCGGGACAGCCGCACTTCGCGCATCAGGTCCCACAGTTCGTGGTTGACGATGCCCTGCTTGGCCTCCTCGCAGGCGCCGACCATGTCCTGCGCCCATTGCGGGTAGCTGGCCAGCTCGGTCAGGGGGCCGGTACGTTCGAAACGATTGTTCATTGCGGTTTCTCCTCTCGGGGTTTTTGCTGCGAAGCAGTCCGGATCGCCCAGGCACGGGCGTCCGTCTCCCCGACCGCAGCGCGCCGGGGAAATCCATGGTTTCAATGGGCTGTCTCATGTGTGGCGAAAGCGCGCGCGCCAGTGAGGCGCGTTCACGCCCGAGAGGGATGGGTGGGTTCCATGCACCATCTTCCCGCCGAACGACGCCGCCTGCGTAAAGGCAACGTACGAACGGCGGCGATGTCCGGCGTCTAGGAGCGCTCGCGTGTCCGCTGCTCGGCAGCCAGCGCCGAGGCGACGTCGCGGGCGTACGTGCGGGTCGTGCGCACCAGCAGCAGCACGCCCGCGGCGGCCAGCGGCACGAGCATCAGCAGGAAGGTATGGTCCAGCCCTGCCGCACCGACGCGCGTGGCCGCGCCGCCCATCGCCGCGCCCGCGGCTGGGCCGCCGGTGCCGGCGTGGTCCGCCAGGCGGCTGGAAACGTAGCCGAACAGCGGCGGCGCTGCCGCTTCCAGTGCGAAGCGTAAGGTAGCCCGCACGCCCTCGGCCCGTCCCCACAGCGCCGAGGGCATCACGTCAAGGCGCGCGGCGTCCACCGCCGGGTTGGCGCCGCCGATGCCCGCCGCGGCAAGGAAGAAGAACGGCCCGGCCAGCCACAGCGACCCGATCAGCAGTCCGGGCAGGAAGGCCGCCGTGGCCAGCAGGTAGGCCCCTGCCGCCACCCATACGCGCCCGCTGAGCCGTCCGCGGTCGATCAGCCGGTCGCCCAGGCGTCCGGCCAGCAGCACGCCGGCGACCGCGCCCAGGCCGATGAGCACCGCCAGGCTGCTGGCGACGGACTGGCTCAGCTCGAAACGGCCGCGCATGAACACGATGGCGAAGGTGCGCAGGCCGGTGAAGTAGAAATAACCCAGCGCCGAGGCGACGATCAGCGTGCGGCTGGTGGGCACCGCCAGCACGTAGCGCACCGCGCGCCAAAGCGAGGCAGTGGCGGGGTTCATCGTCATCAACGCGTGGCGGGGACGCACGCCGCGCCAGCGGATCACCCGCCGCAGCGAGCCACGCTGCGCGACCTCGTCGGTGGCGGCTTCGCCCTCGCGCGGCATGCGGCGCGCACCGACCGGAATACGGCTCTGCCCGCCTCGCGCCGGTTCCGGCAGTCCGCGCCACAGCACCAGCGCCAGCACGAAGCCCAGCCCCGCCAGCACGAAGAAGGCGGCGCGCCACGACCACCACGCGGCCACGTTGCCACAGACCAGGAACCCGAACGCCACGCCCAGCAGCTCGCCGGCGAGTACGTAGCCGAAGATGCGCCCGCGCTCGCCCGGCCGGAAGAAATCGCCGGTGAGCGACGTCACCGCCGGCGAGGCGGCCGAGGCGACCACGCCCAATGCCAGGCGGCTCAGCAGCAGCATCGGGTAGGACACAGCCAGGCCGCTGACGACCATGGTGGCCGACCACACCACCAGTGCGATCACCAGCAGGCGCACGCGCCGGACGCGGTCGACCAGTGCGCCGAAGGGCAGCGTCATCACCGCGGCGACCGCGGTCGCGGCGGTCACCAGCCAGCCGATCTGCAGGTTGCCCACGTGCAGCGCCGCTTCCATCGGCGCGGCTACCGCACCGACCGCCGCCTTGTCGGCGGCGTCCAGTGACAGCACACAGGCCAGCAGCACGATCACCTTCAGCCGCGCCGGACCCCCGGCCAGCGCTTCCAGCGGCCGCTCGACGTCGTGGCGGAACCAATGGCGCAACCCGCCAGCCGGGACGGCCGCACGGGCATCGCTGCGGGATGGGGCCATGCCAGTCTCGGGTCCTGTGCTTGGCGGTGGGATGTCTGCCTGTTCTCTTGCGCGCCTCACGAAACGTTCTCGGGCGACCGTCAATCGTGGCCGCTGGTCCGGCGCGAGACCTGCCGCATGTCCTGCCTCTCAGCCGATTCCGGCACCCCTGCCGCCAAGGTCGCGTCAACGACGCGCGGAGGCGGCGCCCGGGTGCCGCGTCCGCCGTTGCCGCTGCTGGTCTTCATGATGGCGCTCGCGCCCTTCGGCGATACCGAGTACACGCCGGCGATGCCGGCCATCGCGCACGCGCTGCAGGCGGACTACGGCATGGTGCAGTTGACGATGGCCTTCTACCTCGCCGGCTCGGCCATCAGCCAGTTGGTTTTCGGGCCGCTCGCGGATCGCTTCGGGCGGCGTCCGGTGATGCTCGGCGGCACCGCGCTGCTGACCGCCGGTTTCCTGCTCAGCCTTGCAGCCGTCGCGATCTGGCCGCTGCTGGGCAGCCGGCTGGTGCAGGGCCTGGGCGCCAGCGCCGGCGGCGTGGTCGCCGACGCGGCGGTGCGCGATGCCTTTCCCGCGGAACGGCGGCAGCGCGTGTACGCCAAGCTGAGCGCCGCTTTCGCGCTGGCCCCGGCGATCGGTCCGGTTGCCGGCGCCTGGCTCGTCCAGGCGCTGGGCTGGCGCGCCAACTTCGCGCTGCTGGCGGCGCTCGGTGCGCTGCTGTGGTTCGCCGTATGGCGGTGGCTGCCGGAAACCCATCCGCATCCGGACCGCCGCGCGATCCGTCCGCGCCGCCTCTGGCGCACCTGGCGGCGGATCCTGCGCACGCCGAGCTTCCTGTTGTTCGGATTGCTGGGCGGCTGCGCGGTGGGCGTGGTCTACACCGCGCTGATCGGTGCGCCGGACCTGGTCATCAACGTGCTCGGCAAAGGCAACGAGGCGATCGTGATCGTCGCGGCGTCGATCCTGGTGGCTTTCGTCGCGGGCGCCGGGCTGTGCGTGTGGCTGACGCCACGGGTGGCGCACACGCTGATCGTGGCGGCCGGGCTGGGCGTGCTTGTCGCCGGATCGATCGGCCTGCTCGCGGTGGCGTTGTCGCTCGGCGCGACAGGCAGCCTGGCGGCCTTCCTCGTGCCGATCAGCGTGTGCTTCTGCGGCGTCGGCCTGGTGGTGCCGGTGGCCACCGCCAAGGCGATGGCGCCGTTCCCCCGCTCGGCAGGCAATGCCGCCTCGCTGCTGGGCTTCGTACGGATGGGCGTGGCCGCGCTGGGCACCGTCGCGATGAGCGTGCTGCACGAAGGCACGGTGCTGGATATCCCGATCGTGTTCCTGGCATTGAGCGGCGTGGCCATCGCGACGTTTTTCGTGCTGCTCTGGCATCGGTCGCCGCCGGCGCCACGCCAGGGCTGACGGGTGTCCCGGCCCACTATGTCAGCGGCAGCGCGGCGAACCAGCGCATCGCCGCCTGCCAGGCGGACAGGTGCGGGAAGACGAAGACCATCGCCTGCAGGACCACCGCGACTGCCAGCATGACCGGGAAGGCGGCGCGGCCACGGGCGACGCCGCGTTCGCGCCAGATCAGCCAGAGCAGGAGCAGGTCGGTCAGCGTGAACGTAGTTCCCTGGTAGGCCCAGTCCGGCAGGGCGAACGGCAGGTAGTAGCCGAGCAGGCGCGCGCCCACCGGATCGACCAGCGCGAGGCCGGTGCAGATCATGTAGCGCGCGTGCAGGGCCGGCTGGTGGCGGTAGCTGATCGCCAGCGCGTAGGCGACGGCAAACAGGGTCGCCATCGCAAGCGGCAGGATCGCGAGGGCGCGCATGCTGGCGTCGGTCACCTCCTGCAGGCGGACGTGCGTCAGCAGCACCATCGAGACCACCGCCAGCGGCGCCAGTACGAAGGAGCTCTTGCCGAGCATCCGGTGCAGCGGCCGCCGCCCGGTCCTGACCAGCAACGGCTGCGCGATCAGCAGCGCAAACCACAGCGTCATCAAGCCCGCATGGAAGTGCCGGTAGATGCCGCCGCGTGGCAGACGGGACAGATACTCCGGCCAGAACGCGACCAGCGCCGCCAGGAAGAACAGGACGAAGCCGTAGCCGGCCCAGGGGAACAGGCCGCCGCCGAGGGCGCGCTGGCGTACCGGGCTGCGCTCGGGTGTGATGGCGTTCATGGCGACGCCTCCCCGCCGGCGGCGCCGGCCAGCGTGCGCGCGAAGAACGGGAGCGCATCCCGCTCGAAGCGCCCGAGGTCCATGTGGCCGCCGTGATCGGCCAGGAATTCGTGCTTCACGCCATGGGCCAGCAGCGCCCGGTGGAAGGCCGGCACGCTGTCGACGATGTGGCGCAGCTCGTCATGATCGCCGTACTGGATGCGCAAGCCATGCAGGGTCTTGAGCCCCGCGGCTTCGCGGTCCAGCCGGTTGCCTGGCAGCCGCGCCTGCCAGCGTACGTAGGCCGGCTGCGCCGCGACCACGCGCTGGCCTTCCACGCGGTAAGGCAGATCGCCGAAGACCTCCGGACGACGCGCGTCGGGCGCGAAGGCCGCAGCCAGGGCCAGCGCTTCCAGCGCACCGGCGTCGCCCTGCCGGAACGCCGCGTCCGCCTGGGCCAGTGTGACCCGCTGCAACGGCACCCACGCGGCGGTCGGTCCCAGTTCGTCCACCATCGCCATGCAGCAGGGCGATTGCGCGAAGACCGTGCCGAACAGCTCGGGCCGGTGCATCGCGATGGACAACGCACCGAAACCACCCATCGAGCCGCCGTAGAGCCCGCGACTGTCGCGTCGCGGGAGGGTGCGCAAACGCGCGTCGATCGTGTCGATCACGTCGTGCGTGACGAAATCCTCCCAGCGGCCGGTGCTGGCCGAGTTCACCCAGAAGCTTCCGCCCAGTCGGTTCCAGCCCTCCACGTTGACCAGGATGACCTTGCCCAGCCGGCCTTCGGCAATGGCCCGGTCGACGCCGGCGAATAGATAGCCTTCCGGATGCGGGCCGATCCGCGCGGCCAGCGCCGGCGAGGGTTGGTAGCCACCCAGCGCATAGATCACCGGATAACGCCGGGATCGCTCGTGCCGGTAGCCTGGCGGCAGATAGACGGTGACCGTGCGATCGGGCGAGTCGCCCAGCCGGTTTCCTTCGAGCGCGGTGCCGTGGACGTGCACTTCCACGACCTCCCCGAGCAATGGCCGCGAAACCGTCGTCGCCGCGTGCGGCGCCGTTGCCGGCTGCGTTGCCGGTGCACGTGCGCCGACCGCGGCGCAAGCCAGGCATGCCATCGCGAGCCAGGCCAGGCGACGGCCAGGATGCTTCCGTTTCATCATCGCGCCCTCCCGAGACCGGTCCGGACCGAGCGCCCGGCCGGCGAACCGCCCGTCAACTTGCCGCCCCGGCCGGGCGCTGTCTTGTACAAATCGGCCAGCCGTCCGGGGTTCGGGGTCAGCGGAGGATGAGCGCGTTGTCGAGGAACCGCTCGTCGGTGCGAAAGCGTGCCGGCGTGGTGCCGGCGAACTCGCGGTATTCGTGGATCAGGTGCGCCTGGTCGACGTAGCCGAAGCGTGCGATCGCCGAGGCCCAGTCCACGCCGCCCGCACCCTGCAGGAAGGCATGGGCCTGGCGGAAGCGGGTGATGCGGGCAAAGCGCTTGAGCGAGAGTCCGAGTTCCTCGTGGAAACGCCGGCGCAGGGTGCGCTCGCTGCAGGCCAGTTCGGTCGCGAGCCGGGAAACCCGGCAGACACCCTCGGGGGCCTGGCCGATCTGCACGACGGCGGCGGCGACCAGGTCGAAATGCGCTTGCGCCCCACACAACTGGTCCAGCAGGAACCGGTCCGCCAAGGCGATGCGTGCGGCGAAGCCGGCAGCCTGCGCCACCTGATCGGACCAGCGGCAAGCCCGTGCGCCGACCGCGCCGTCGAGCACGTCGCCGAAAGGCACCGCGTGGTCCTGGAAATCGCAGCCGTGCAACTGGAGCAGCACGTTGGCGCCCAGCGGCGTGAAGTGCACGCAGAACGTACGCAGCGAGCCGGTGACCAGGTTGTCGTGCCATCGCGTGAGGGGCCCGATCAGGCAACTGGACGCGATCCGGTTCTCGATGCCCGCGCCGCGCATGGTGACCTGGCCGGACCAGAGCACCGTCGCCACCGAGCCGGTCAGCGCGCTCAGCGGATGCTGCAGCGTGCTGCCGGCCGGCAAATCGAGCGCCACCTGCACGTAGCGCGACACGAACGGCCGCAGCGCCACGTGCGGAAAGGCGACCTCCGCGCATAGACCCGGCGGCACGGTGGACGCGGCATGGCGGGCCAGGCCTCCGGCCAAAATGGGCAACCCTGCGGAAACACGCTGGACCATGGCCGACCCCGTGCGTTTCGGGCGATTCCGCGCGGAGCGTAGGCCACTACCCCGGCGCCGCCAAGGGCCGGTGCACCGGCCGCCGTTCACGCAGGGCACGGCGAGGGCCCCGGGACGGGCGCCCTCCGGTTTCGGTTCAGCCCTGCCCGCCCGCGATCACCATCCACGCGACGCCAAAGCGGTCCGTGACCATGCCGAAACTGGAAGCGAAGAAGCTCGGCCCGAGCGGCTGCTGCACCTGCCCGCCCGCGGCGAGCGCGTCGAACAGCCGCCTGGCGTGAGCGTCGTCGTCGGCGGTGAGGGAAAGGGACACGCCCTTGAACTCCGGATGCCCGGTGGCAAAGCCGTCGGACGCCATCACCTGGGTCTGGCCGATCCGCAGGGCTGCGTGCATGACCTTGTCGGCCGGCGGCTGCGTACCGCCGGGACAATCGGCCTCGCCCGGCGGGGCGTCGCTGTAGCGCAGCAGCATGACCACTTCCGCGCCGAGCGAGTCGCGGTAGAACGACACGGCCTCTTCGCAGCGGCCGTCGAAGAACAGGTAGGGCTGGATCTGCATCGGAAATCTCCTGGTCAATGGCAAGGCTCGATGGCCTGCATCCCTTTGACGTGCGGGGCACGGCGATTTCGACACATCCCTTGGCGCCTCCCCGGCGCAACGCAGCGATCCATGGATTACGGAGAGACGGCCGGCATCACCTCGGGTGTTCCCGTCAACTGGCAGGCCAGTGCGTACAGCACGCGCAGGTCCTGTTCGTCCAGCGTGTCGCCGTCCATGCCGCGGAAATGGTGGTGGAAGGAGCGCACCGCGGCGGGGCGGTCGTCCAGCGGGTAGCCGACCAGCGCCAGCGCCATCCAGGGATCGAAGCCCGGCGGCGGGTCGACCAGCGGACCGCGCGGCCACAGTCCGAACCCGGCGTCGGCCAGGCGCTGCCAGGGGAACAGCGGGCCGGGATCGTCCTTGCGGCCGGGCGCCAGGTCTTCGTGGCCGATGACCTGGGTAGGCGGGATGTGCAGGCGCGTGGTGAGGTCGGCGAGCAGGCGCAGCAGGCTGTCGATCTGCGCGGGGGTGAAAGGCGTGTGCCCGTCGTTGTCCAGCTCGATCCCGATCGACGCCGAATTGAGGTCGGTGATCGTGCCCCAGCGCCCGGGTCCGGCCTGCCAGGCGCGCTTGCTGTCGGCGACCAGCTGGTAGATGCCGCCGTCGCTGCCGATCAGGTAGTGCGCGCTCACCGGCCCGCCGCTGTTGGCGGTGCGCAGGGTGTGCAGGCTTTCCTGCACCGAATGCTGGTCGGTGAAGTGGATCACGATCGCCACCGGCCGGCGCTGGTCGTAGTTGGGCGAAGGCACCCAGCGGGCCATCGGGTTGCGCACCGGGCCGCAGGCAGCCAGGCCGGCCAGCAGCAGCGCCAGCGGAAAGAGACGGCTCGCGCGAAGCAGGGTCGCGCACCCGGGACGAAGGAAGGACACGGCGCTCGCATGGGTGACGGGGAAGCCCGGAACCTGCCGCAGGCGCCTGGCATGCGTCAAGGGCGGATCGTCCCGCCTGCGACGCAGGCCCGTCCGGTTCGACAGCGCGCCCTTGCCTGCTATGGTTGCCGGCGACGTCCGGCGGACAGGCGGCACGCGGTTCCCGGCCCAGCCAACGCAAGGGGAGCCACGCATGCTTGCCACCATTTCGTCCAAGCCGGTCCG
The DNA here is from genome assembly GCF_049727805.1 of Frateuria sp. YIM B11624. Classification (NCBI taxonomy): domain Bacteria; kingdom Pseudomonadati; phylum Pseudomonadota; class Gammaproteobacteria; order Lysobacterales; family Rhodanobacteraceae; genus Frateuria; species Frateuria sp. YIM B11624. The sequence goes on along the minus strand of NZ_JBCNYA010000001.1, from coordinate 36,531 downwards.
TCCGATGCTGCGCCACGCGCCGCGCGCCCTGTCCCTGGCCACCCTGCTTGCGTTCGGCCTGGCCGGTACCGCCCACGCGGACGCCGGCGAGCAGGCGCGCTGGAAGCAGGAAGCGCAAGCGGTGACGATCACCCGCGACGACTGGGGCATCGCCCACGTGCATGGCAAGACCGACGCGGACGCGGTGTTCGGCATGGTCTACGCGCAGGCCGAGGACGATTTCAACCGCGTCGAGACCAACTACCTCAACTCGCTGGGCCGGCTGGCCGAGGCCGAAGGCGAGCAGGCGCTCTGGTCGGACCTGCGCCAGCAGCTCTTCATCGACCCGGTGGAACTGAAGAAGCTGTACGCGCGAAGTCCCGACTGGCTGAAGCAGCTGATGAACGCCTGGGCCGACGGGCTCAACTACTACCTGGCCACGCATCCGGACGTGCACCCGCGCGTGATCACGCGCTACGAACCGTGGATGGCGCTGAGCTTCACCGAGGGCAGCATCGGCGGCGACATCGAGCGGGTCTCGCTCAAGCAGCTGCAGGCGTTCTACGGCAAATCGGGCGACACGCCCGTGCCGGTGGCGATCGCCGACACGCACCCGAGCTGGGTCGAACCAACCGGTTCCAACGGCATCGCCATCGCACCCAGGCTCACCGCCGACGGCCACGCGCTGCTCCTGATCAATCCGCACACCTCGTTCTTCTTCCGCTCGGAGCTGCAGATGAGTTCCGACGCGGGCCTGGACGCCTACGGTGCGGTGACCTGGGGCCAGTTCTTCGTCTACCAGGGCTTCAACCACCACATCGGCTGGATGCATACCTCCACCGGCGCCGACGTGGTGGACGAATTCGCCGAGACCATCGTGCGCAAGGACGGCAAGCCGTACTACCGCTACGGCAAGGAACTGCGGCCGGTCACCGAGCGCGAGATCACCCTGTCCTATCGCGCGAAGGACGGCTCGATGGCCAAACGCAGCTTCACCGCCTACTTCACCCACCACGGCCCGATCGTGCGCGAAGCGCACGACAAATGGATCGCCATGGCGCTGATGAACCGGCCAATCCCCGCGCTGGAGCAGAGCTGGCTGCGCACCAAGGCGCACGACTACGCCAGCTACATGAAGGTCGCCGAGCTCAAGGCCAATTCGTCCAACAACACGCTGTTCGCTGACGACAAGGGCGAGATCGCCTACCTGCATCCGCAGTTCATCCCCAAGCGCGACGATCGCTTCGACTACACCAGGCCGGTGGACGGCTCCGACCCCGCCACCGACTGGCAGGGCCTCACGCCGCTGGACCAGGCGCCGCACGTGTTCAATCCCGCCAACGGCTGGGTCTACAACACGAACAACTGGCCCTACTCCGCCGCCGGCAAGGACAGCCCGAAGAAGGCCGACTTCCCGCGCTACATGGACACCTTCGGCGAGAACCCGCGCGGCCTGCACGCCATCCGCGTGCTCACCGGCCAGGACGACTTCACCCGCGACTCGCTGATCACCGCCGCGTTCGATTCCTACCTGCCCGCCTTCGCGCGGCAGATCCCGATCCTGATCGCCGACTACGACGCGCTGCCGGCGAGCGATCCCTTGAAGAAGAAGCTGGCCGGTCCGATCGCCATGCTCCGGCACTGGGATTACCGCTGGGGCATCGCCTCGATGCCGACCTCGCTGGCGGTGTTCTGGGGCGACACGCTGTGGGACGAAGTAAGCAAGGCCGACACCGCCGAGGGCCTGTCGATCTACGACGCCATGGCCGAGAAGGCCGGCTCGAAGGCGCGCCTGCATGCGCTGGTCGAAGCCGTGGACCGCCTGCAGAAGGATTTCGGCCACTGGGGCGTGCCCTGGGGCGAGATCAACCGCTTCCAGCGCATCAACGGCGACCTGGTGCAGCCGTTCGACGACAGCAAGCCGAGCATCCCGGTGCCCTTCACCTCCTCGCGCTGGGGCTCGCTGGCCTCCTTCGGCGCGCACCGCTGGCCGGGCACGAAGCGCTACTACGGCACCAGCGGCAACAGCTTCGTGGCGGTGGTGGAGTTCGGCCCCAAGGTGAGCGCGCGGGCGATCACCGCCGGCGGCGAAAGCGGCCACCCGGACTCATCGCACTTCAACGACGAGGCCGAGCGCTACACCACCGGCAACCTGCGCGAGGTCTACTACTGGCCCGAGCAGTTGAAGGGCCACACCGAGAAGGTCTACCACCCGGGCGAAACCAGGTACCGGTAAAGCGGGGCGAGCCCCTGGTGCATGCCGAGAGGTCCACCTTTGATCAGCTGTGATTGAGATACCGGCATGCTGCTCCATGTGATGGTTCCGGCAGCCGCTTCGGAGTACGACATGACCGCCCCTGCACCGCTTCGCATCGACTTCGTCTCCGACGTGTCCTGTCCCTGGTGCGCGATCGGCCTCAGCGCGCTGGAGCAGGCGCTCAGGCAACTGGACGGCGTGGTGCAGGCGGACATCCATCTGCAGCCGTTCGAGCTCAATCCGCAGCTGCCTGCCGAAGGCGAGGATGCGACCGAGCACCTGATGCACAAGTACGGCATCGGCATGGCCCAGGTCGAGGCCAACCGCGCGGTGATCCGTGAACGTGCGGCGGCGCTGGGTTTCGCCTTCAACGTCGGCGTGGGCAGCCGCGTCTACAACACGTTCGACGCGCACCGCCTGCTGCACTGGGCCGAACTGCAGGGCCGCCACCTGGCGCTGAAGAAGGCGCTGCTGCGCGCCTACTTCACCGACGGCGAGGACGTGGCTTCGCACGAGGTGCTGGTGCGGCTGGCCGGCGAGGCGGGACTCGACCGCGACGAAGCGCGGCGCGTGCTGGAAACCGGCGCCTACGCCGAGGACGTGCGGGCGCAGGAGGCGTTCTTCCAGCAGCGCGGCATCCGTTCCGTGCCGGCGACCATCGTCAACGGCACGCACCTGATCCCCGGCGGGCAGCCGCCGGAGGTGTTCGAGCAGGCCCTGCGCGAGATCGCGGCTGCGGCGCCAGGCTGACCCGCGCCTAGGGCGAGTGGCCGAGGACGGGCCGATCGTGGTGTAGGAGCCAAGGGCTGGCTACGCTGCGTGCATCGCCTTCATGCCAGCCGGCGCACGCTCGCGCCGGTTCCCACTCCGGGCCCCATGCATGCGCCTGCAACCGTCCGCCCTGCTCCACTCGCTCGCCGCCCTGCTGCTGGCGGCATGCAGCACGGGAGGCGACGTCACCCGGCCGATCCCAACCCGCTTCATTCCGGCCGCGCAACCGGCGCACCGACTGGTGGTGATGCTGCCCGGGCGCGGCGACGACGCGGATTCGCTCGCACGGCGCGGCACCGCGCAGATCATCCACGGCCAGTGGCCAGACGCGGACGTCGTGCTCGCCGGCCTCACCATGCCTTTCTACCGGCAGGGCCGCGCGGTCCAGCGCCTGCACGACGAGATCCTCGCACCGGCCCGCGCGAGGCACTACGACCAGGTCTGGCTGGCCGGCATCTCGCTCGGCGGCCTGGGCGCGCTGATGTACGACCGGGCGTACCCGGGCCAGCTCGATGGCATGCTGCTGATCTCGCCCTACCTGGGCGACAGGCCGCTCTACCGCGAGATCCAGGCGGCCGGCGGCCTGGATCTTTGGCGACCGGGGCCCGCGCAGGCATTCACCCCCGCGACCTACCAGCGCGAGCTATGGCGCTACATCCAGCGCTGGTCCGATCGCCCCGGGCGCCCCCGCTCTGTGTGGCTGGCGTACGGCGACAAGGAACGCTTCCGCGACCGCATCGGCCTGCTGGCCGCACAGTTGCCGGCCGGACAGGTGTTCAGGCTGCCCGGCCATCACAACTGGACGCTCTGGAAGCCGGCCTTGCGTACGCTGCTGGACCATGCCGGCCCCGAGCAGAACCAACGGCCACGGATCCCGCCCGATGCCGCGCTGCCAGCCGTGCGCACGGACGCCGGCCGGCAACCGGACCGCTAGCCGCGCCCCGGGATCTGCAAGCCACGTTGCACGGCCGGACGGGCCAGTCCGCGCTCCAGCCACGCAGGCACGTTCGACAGCTCGTCGAAATGCACCAGGTCGCGCGCCTCGTAGAGGCCGATCAGGTTGCGCACCCAGCCCAGCGTGGCGATGTCGGCGATGCTGTAGTCCTCGCCCATCAGCCAGGGCCGTCCGTCCAGGCGCGCTTCCAGTACGCCGAGCAGCCGGCGCGATTCGTCGACGTAGCGCCTGAGCGGCCGCTTGTCCTCGTACTCGCGGCCGGCGAATTTGTTGAAGAAGCCCACCTGGCCGAACATCGGCCCGATCGCTGCCATCTGGAAGAACACCCACTGGATGGTCTCCCAGCGCAATGCCGGATCCGGCGACAGGAACCTGCCGGCTTTCTCGGCGAGATAGAGCAGGATCGCACCGGACTCGAACAGGCCGATCGGTTCGCCGCCCGGCCCGTCCGGGTCGATGATCGCGGGGATCTTGCCGTTGGGGTTGAGCGAGAGGAACTCCGGCGTCTTGTTCTCGTCGCGCATGATGTCGACCAGGTGCGGCTCATACGCCAACCCAGTCTCTTCCAGCATGATCGACACCTTCACGCCATTGGGCGTGTTGAGCGAATAGAGCTGGATGCGCTCGGGATGCCGCGCCGGCCAGCGCGCAGTGATCGGGAAGGCGGACAGGTCGGGCACGACGGTTCCTTGTTCGGGGACGGACCCACGCAAGGTGGGGGCGCCAACGTCCAGCGCAACACCTGGCGCCGAATCGCGCCTGCATCGCCGGTTCGCCGCAATTTTTCGCGCAGGTGCGCCGCGTCTCCGACATCGACGCGCGAGCCGGGCACGGCGACGTTCCGCTGCGTCGACTACGGCCCCGCATTGCCCGCGGCGAGCCGGTCACCGGCTCGCTGCCGTACCTGGCATTTTCCTGCGATCGCGTGTCCTGCAAGCCGACGATTGTTCGTATCGTCCCGGCCTGCGCGGTTCGTGTACGAGGCGACCCGCCCGCCGATCAGCCGCAGTGGCCGCAGCAGGTACTGCCGCCACTGATGTGCACCTCCTTCTCCAGCGGACGGGCCACGCAGCCGATCCGCGCCAGCGCTTCGAGGATCTGCGGGCCGCTTGCGCTCGCCAGCACTTCCAGGCGACCGCGGTCGGTGTCCAGGACGACCTTCGCCTGGGGATCGAGCGCGCGCATGGCGGCTGTGAGCGAGGCTGCGTCGGGATGGGCGGTGGACAGTTCGAACTGCATCGTGGGCTCCGTGGAAGATACCGGCACCTGCCGGGCGCCGCATGATGGAATCCAGCCCGCCCCGCTGCCCTGATCCACGTCAACCACCATTGCGTCAGCCGAACTGCAGTGCGGCGGATGCCGTCTCCTGTCCAGGCATGAAGTAGTCGTGCAGGTACTTCTCGCCCTCGTCGCAGAACGCAGTGACCACGGTCTTCAGTTCCGGAAAGCGTTCGCGCACCCGCCGGGCGGCCAGCAGGTGCGCGCCCGAACTCGGGCCGCACAGCAGGCCGTAGCGGCGGGCGAGATGGCGCATGGCGGCAATCGCCTGCTCGCTCGAAACGCTGAGTATGTCGTCCACCAGGTCGGCGTGGCGCTGGAAGATGCCGGGCACGAAGCCGTCGGAAATGCCCTCGATGCCGTGCGAGGCGATCTCGCCGCAGAGGATCGTGCATGACTCGCTCGGCTCCATCGCGAACAGCCGCACCTGCGGGTTGGCCGCGCGGAAAGCCTGGCCGACGCCGATCAGCGTGCCTCCCGTGCCCACGCCCAGCACCAGCGCGTCGGGCAGTCGCCCGGACGGCAGCTGGGCCAGGATTTCCGCGCCGAGGATGAGGCGGTTCTCTTCCACGTTCCATTCCGATTCGAACTGGCCCGGAAAGAAGAAGCCAGGCTGGCTTCCCAGCTCCCGTGCGCGCGCGAGCGCCTGGTCGACGTGGAAGTTGCCGCAGAACAGCACCTCGGCGCCGTAGGCGCGGGAGATCGCCACGCGTTCGCTGGACAGGCCTTCGGGCATCACCACCAGCATGCGGTAGCCCTTGACCGCGGCGACCATCGACAGTGCGTTGCCGGTATTGCCGCTGGTCGCCTCGACGATGGTGTCGCCCGGCTTGAGCAAGCCCTCCTGTTCGGCGCGCTCGATCATGTACTTGGCGATGCGCGCCTTGATCGAGCCGGACGGGTTGAGGAACTCGAGCTTGGCGTAGATGCCCCCGATCTCGAGCAGCGGCGTATCCCCGATGGCGTCGAGGATGCTGCCGGACAGGCCCTGGAAGCGCGTGGCCACGGGTTCAGTCCCCTTCGTGGGCGTGCGCATGCTGCTGCATGACGTCCAGCGCCAGCGCGGCGTGTGCGTAGGCGCCACCGGCGCGCATTTCGGCAGCAACCCAGATCGCTTCCATGATCTGCTGCTCGCTGGCGCCCTGCCTGAGAGCCTCGGCGGTATGGCCCTTGATGCAATAGGGGCACTGGGTGACGTGCGCCACCGCTACCGCGATCAATTGCTTGGTCTGCGCCGGCAGCGCCCCTTCGGCGAACACCGCCGCGCTGAACGCCTTGAACGCCTTCAGCGCATCCGGCGCCAGTTCGCTCCGCTTGCGTGCGAGCGCTGCGGTCGATTCGGGATACAGCGGCCCGGTCATGGCGCTCTCCCGCGGGTGTTGGCGGCGTTGTCGCCGGGAGACGCGGGACCAAGCGTCCAACTGGGCGGGTCGCTCGCCGGGAAGCTCTGCGCCAACTCGTCGTCGATCCAGCGTTCGGTTGCGCGGCGTGCGCCGACGTCCGGCTCGCGCTGCTGGGATGGGGAATCGTGGTTCATGAGCATGCGTCCTCCGCGGGCGGCCAGCCGCTGTCGCGATGGGGGCGGCTGCACCCGGATGTACGCCGGGCGCATGCGAGCGCCCCGGCAAGCCCCACCATGCGCGCAAGCAGGCGCATCTGCATTGATGCAGGTCACGCGGGCCTGTTGCGCCGAAGCCTGCAGGCGGCGCTCCTTCCCGGCTCAACGCACGCTGACGCGCGTCCTGGATGGGTCGGCTTCCGGGCCCGCGACGGCATCGGAGGCCTGCTGCAGCGATGCAACGGCACGCGCCTGCCGGCGCAGGCTTTCCCAGCGTATCCAGCCGGCCGCCAATGCCATGCCGCCGAAGGTCAGCGGCCCGCCAGGCCAGGAATGCGACTTGAACACGTTGATGCCGAAGCTGGCGATCGCCAGCAGCAGCACCGGCAACCAGCCGTGCCCGGCCCGCTTCAACGAAATCGCGCCGGCCACCGCGCCGAACGAGAGCGCCAGTCGGCCGATCAGCCCCATCAGCGGTGCATCGGTGAAGCCCTTGCCACCGAGGACCGGGTCGAACCACAACGCATCGATCATGTCGCGCCAGGATTCGGGATTCCCGGATGCCAGCGCACCCTTCACCAGCAAGCCGATCACCAGGCCGGCCGCCGTATCGAACGAGGTGAAGGCCACCGCGAACACGAACATGCCCGCCTTGCACAGCCACGCGGCCCAGTCGGTGTGGTGGCGCACCAACGTAGCCACTGACAGTGCGGCCAGCGGAAACAGGGGAATCTGTGCGTAGTGCACGAGCATCCACCTCTCAACATCCAGGTGGAACAGGTCATCCGGGTGCGGATGGAAAACCTCGACGAGCGCAAGCACCATCGGCGCGGCAGCGACCGCGGCAATGGAGTACCACGACCGCAAGAGGGACACGCTCATGAGGCTTCGGAGGGAGGCGCACAGGGCGGCATGCACATGGCGCCACCCTATCCGGCGCATGGTCTACGCCACGTCGCGACGGCAGCCACCGTGGCGAGCGTCGTCAAAACGTGAGCCGGCGGCCTACGACCCCCGGCACGCTGCTAAAATCACCCGGCTGCGCCACCGGGCGCGCCATCGAAAACTCTTGGAGGACGCATGGGATTCCTGCACGGCAAGCGTGCCCTGATCGTCGGCATCGCCAGCCAGCGCTCGATCGCCTGGGGCATTGCCAACGCAATGCATCGTGAAGGCGCGCAACTCGCCTTCACCTATCAGAACGAGCGGCTGAAGGACCGCGTCGACGAGGCGGCCAATGCGTTCGGCTCCAACATCGTGCTTCCCTGCGACGTCGCCCAGGACGGCCAGATCGAGCAGATGTACGCCGAGCTCGGCAAGCACTGGGACGGCTTCGACATCCTGGTGCATTCGGTCGGCTTCGCGCCGCGCGAGGCGCTGCAGGGCCAGTACCTGGACAACCTCACGCGCGAGAACTTCACCATCGCGCACGACATCTCCAGCTACAGCCTGGCCGCGCTGGCCAAGGCCGGGCGTCCGATGATGGCCGGCCGCGGCGGCGCCATCCTCACCCTCACCTACCTCGGCGCCGAGCGTGCGCTCAACAACTACAACGTGATGGGCCTGGCCAAGGCCAGCCTGGAAGCGAACGTGCGCTACCTGGCCTTCAACCTCGGCCCGGAAGGCACCCGCGTGAATGCGATCTCGGCCGGCCCGATCAAGACGCTGGCCGCCGCGGGCATCGCCAACTTCCGCAAGATGCTCGACCACGTGGACGAGAACGCGCCGCTTCGCCGCAGCGTGACGATCGACGAGGTCGGCAACGTGGGCGCGTTCCTGTGCTCCGACCTCGCCTCGGGCGTGACCGGCGAGATCACCTACGTGGATGCCGGCTACAACATCCTGGGCATGACCGGGATCTGAGCCTGCGCGGCAATCAGCGAAAGGGCGGCCGCATGGCCGCCTTTTTTTTTCGGGGAATCCGCCTTGCGCGCGACTGGCACCCGTCGCGAGGCGCACGGCCGAAAAGCAAAGAGGCGGCCCAGGGCCGCCTCTCGGGGCTTGCGACACAACACACGGACGTTACATCCGGTCCTTGGCGATCTTGATCTCGGTTTTCGCCTTGAGCGCGTCGATGAAGCCTTCGGTGGCGACGCTGCCGTACGCGGCCAGCATGCTCTGCCGAAGCATCTTGCGCTGGTCCGGGGTCACCTTGGAAAGGTCGCCGTCCTGCACCTTGTCGACCGCCACCAGCGCGTAGGCGCCTTCGGGCAGCGCCACCGCGGCGAACTGCGGCTTGCCGTCCTTCGGATGCGGCAGCAGGAATGCCTGGTCACGCAACTGCTCGGGTAGGCCCTGCTGCACGCGTACCGCTTCCTTGGCCTCCTGTACGGCGGCACCGGCCGATGCGGCCACCGCGTCCATCGACTCGCCCTTCTCCAGGCGGGCCAGCAGGTCGTTGGCGCGCTTGCTGGCGGCAGCAGCCACGCGCTCGTCGAGGATGTCCTTCTCGATCGCGTCGCGCACCTCGGCCAACGGCCGCTCCGCTGCCGGCACGTGCTTGTCGACGTGGATCACCACCGAATGGTCGTTGCCCAGGTCGATCAGGCTGGAGTTGTTGCCCTGCACCAGCACGTCGTCGGAGAACGCGGCCTTGGCCACCTTCGGGTCGGCCGTGATGCCACTCTTGTCGCCCTCCCGGGTGAACAGGCCGGTGCTCTTCACCGGCAGGCCCAGCGCCTGCGAGGCCGGCTCGAGCGAGCTGGGGCTCTGGTAGGTCTGGTCGGCCAGCTTGCCGGCGACCTCGTTGTACTTGCGCTCGCGCTCGGCGGCAACCGCTTCCTGCTCGAGCTGGCTGCGTACTTCCTCGAACGGCTTGGCCTGACCGCTGCGGATGTCGCGCAGCCAGATGATGTGGTAGCCCTCGTCCGACAACACCGGCGCGGAGATCTGGCCCTTCTTGAGCGCGAACAGCGCGTCGTCGAAGGCCTTGTTGGTCACGCCCTGCTCCAGCCAGCCGAGGTCACCGCCCTGGCGCTTCGAACCGAGGTCGGCGGAGTCCTGGCTTGCCAGCTTGGCGAAGTTCTGCGGCGTGGCCTCCGCGGCGATCTTCTGCGCCTTGGCGAGGGCGTCCTTCTGCTGCGCCGGCGTGGCGTTCTTGGGCACGTCGACGAGGATGTGCGAAACCAGGCGCTGCTCCGGCTGCACGAAGCGCTGCTTCTCGTCCTCGTAGCGCTTGCGCAGGTCGTCTTCGCTCGGCGGGTTGTCGGCCTTCAGGTCCGCCGCGTTCACCTCGATGTAGTGGACGGACACCTGCTCGGGCGCCATGAACTCGGCCTGGTGCTGTTTGTAGTAGTCCTGTACCTGCGCGTCGGTGACCTTGGTATCGGTAAGCGCCGGGCGCGGCAGCATCACGTAGCGCAGGTCGCGGCGCTGAAGGCGCAGCTTGAGGAAGCGGTCGACGTCGTCGTCGGTGACGATGGTGCTGGCCGACAGTGCGTCCGGCAGCAGGCGAATCGCCAGCGAGGAGCGGACCTCGTCCTCGAACATCGCCGGCGTCTTGCGCTGGGAGGCGAGCACCGCCCGATAGGTCGCCGCGTCGAACCGGCCGTTCACCTGGAACCCCTGGATGGACGCGATCGTGTCGCGCACCGCGGTGTCGGAAACGCGCATGCCCAGGTCATCGTTGGCCTTGAGCAGCAGTTGCTGGTCGACCATCGCACCGAGCACGCGCTCCTTCATGGCGGGCTGCTCGTACACGCTGGGATCGAACTGGTCGCCCATCTGCTCGCTGGCCTGCTGGCGCAGCTCGTTCATGCGGTTCTGGAAATCCTGCTGGCTGATCTCCTGCTTGCCGACCTTGGCCACGAAGGTCTCGGTCTGGGCAGTGAAGTAGCCCTCGATGCCGAAGAAGGACATGGCGAACACCGCCACGCCCAACACGACGATGGACGGCCAGCCGTGCATCTTGTCTCTCAACGACTGCAGCATGTGTGGATTCCCGCGATTCGAAGCCTTGCAAGAGGCAAAGCATAAATGACAAGGGCGCCACGCGGGCGCCCTTGGAACTACTGGCGGAGTGGACGGGACTCGAACCCGCGACCTCCGGCGTGACAGGCCAGCATTCTAACCGACTGAACTACCACTCCGCGATTCTGGTGGGTGCTGTAGGGATCGAACCTACGACCCTCGCCTTGTAAGGGCGACGCTCTACCGCTGAGCTAAGCACCCGAAACCGAGCGAACTAGCCGCTCAGTTTAGGGCATCCTTGAGCGTCTTGCCAGCCTTGAACGCCGGCACCTTGGAAGCCTTGATCTTGATCGTCTCGTTGGTGCGCGGGTTGCGACCGGTACGAGCCGCGCGCTTGCGCACGGTGAAGGTACCAAAGCCGACCACCGAGACGTCGTCGCCCTTCTTCAGAGCCTTCTGCACGGTCTCGAAGAAGGCTTCGATGGCGCGGCCGGCGTCGGCCTTGGTGAGCTCGGCCTTCTCGGCAATGGCATTGATCAGATCGGTTTTATTCATTGAGACACTCCCTTAAACGGTTTGCTGCCCGCGTGATCGGTCTGGGACGAGAAAACACCGCCATGAAATGGCATGACCGGCATCCCCCGCAACCCCGCATCGCTACGCCAAATGCACGGCGCTTTGACTGCGGTGCCGCCTTTATACCAGCGCCTCACGGCGGTCCGCAATACAAGCAATACCAACGGTTCCGGCGATTCGCGACCAACCGGAACCACTTGCAAACGAGCGCGATAACCGTTACGGCGAAGCGCCTCGCCAGGGCACCGGCGTGAATACGAAAAAGCCGCCCGGGATGCGGGCGGCCTTGTCGAAAAACTCCTTGCGTATCAGTGTGCGCGGGTACGGTTCTCAGCCGTTTCCTCGGCTACCGGTTCGACCGGCGCATGCTCTTCGGAAGCAACCTCGACCGCCGCCTTGGCCGGCTGCAGCGGATGTTCGAGCGCGATGTCGAGCACTTCGTCGATCCAGCGCACGGCATGAATGTCCAGCGACGAGGTGACGTTGGCGGGAATGTCGGCGAGGTCTTTCTTGTTCTCCTCGGGAATGATCACCGTGGTGATGCCGCCGCGGTGCGCGGCCAGCAGCTTCTCCTTCAGGCCGCCGATCGGCAGCACGCGACCGCGCAGCGTGATCTCGCCGGTCATCGCCACCTCCGAGCGCACCGGCACCTTGGTCAGCACCGACACCAGCGCCGTGCACATGGCGATGCCCGCACTCGGGCCATCCTTCGGAGTGGCGCCCTCGGGCACGTGGATATGCACGTCCAGGTTCTGGTAGAAGTCCGGATCGATACCGAGCTGGTCCGCGCGTGCGCGCACCACCGACATCGCCGCCTGGATCGACTCCTTCATGACGTCGCCGAGCTGGCCGGTATGCACCAGCCGGCCCTTGCCCTGCACCACCGATGCCTCGATGCTGAGCAGGTCGCCGCCGACCGAAGTCCAGGCCAGGCCGGTGACCAGGCCCACCTCGTTCTCCTGCTCGGCACGACCGAAGTCGAAGCGACGCACGCCCAGATAGTGCTCGATGTTCTCGGCGGTGACGGTCACCTGCGTCGCGCCCGGCTTCTTCTTCGGCTTGGCTGCCGCCTTCGTGACCGCCTTCGTGGGTGCCTTGGCCTTGGCCTGCTTCACCTGGCCGAGCGTGAGCTCCTTGACCACCTTGCGGCAGATCTTGGCGATTTCACGCTCCAGGTTGCGCACGCCCGACTCGCGCGTGTAGTAGCGCACGATGTCGCGGACGGCGTCCGCGGCGATGCTTAGTTCCTCGGGCTTCAGGCCATTGGCCTTCAGTTGTTTCGGCAACAGGTAGCGCTGCGCGATCGCCAGCTTCTCGTCCTCGGTGTAGCCCGGTACGCGGATGACTTCCATGCGGTCCAGCAGCGGGCCGGGGATGTTCAGCGAGTTGGCGGTGGCGATCCACATCACCTCGGACAGGTCGAGGTCGACCTCCAGGTAGTGGTCGTTGAAGGCGTGGTTCTGTTCCGGATCGAGCACCTCCAGCAATGCCGAAGACGGATCGCCACGGAAGTCCATCGACATCTTGTCGATCTCATCGAGCACGAACAGCGGATTGCGGGTACCGATCTTGTTGAGGTTCTGCACGATCCGCCCCGGCATCGAACCGATGTAGGTGCGGCGATGGCCACGGATCTCGGCTTCGTCGCGCACGCCGCCCAGGCTCATACGGATGAACTTGCGGTTGGTCGCCTTGGCGATCGACTGGCCCAGCGAAGTCTTGCCCACGCCGGGCGGACCGACCAGGCACAGGATCGGGCCCTTCATGGTGTTCACGCGCTGCTGCACGGCGAGATATTCGAGGATGCGGTCCTTGACCTTCTCCAGGCCGAAATGGTCGGCATCGAGCACTTCCTGGGCGACGGCCAGGTCCTTGCGCACCTTGGTCTTCTTCTTCCAGGGCACACCGGTCAGCCAGTCCAGGTAGTTGCGCACCACCGTCGCCTCGGCCGACATCGGCGACATCTGCTTGAGCTTGGACAGTTCCTGCTTGGCCTTGGCGAGCACCGGCTTGGGCATGCCGGCATCCTCGATCTTCTTCTGCAGGTCCTCGATCTCGTTGACGCCTTCCTCGCCCTCGCCCAGTTCCTTCTGGATCGCCTTCATCTGCTCGTTGAGGTAGTACTCGCGCTGGCTCTTCTCCATCTGCGACTTGACGCGGCCGCGAATGCGCTTCTCGACCTGCTGCAGGTCCATCTCGCCATCGACCAGACCGATGAGCAACTCGAGGCGCTGGCCGACGTCGGCGGTCTCCAGCACCTTCTGCTTCTCGGCCATGCGCACGGTCAGGTGCGCGGCGATCGAATCGGCCAGCCGCGAGGGATCATCGATGCCCGAAAGCGTGGCGAGCACTTCCGGCGGCAGCTTGCGGCTCTGCTTGACCAGCTGTTCGAACAGCGACACCAGCGTGCGCGAGATGACATCCAGCTCGCGCTCCTTGGCGCTGTAGACCGGCTCGATCACGCGCGAGCGCGCCGTCAGCATGCCGCCCTCGTTGCGGTATTCCTCGATGGACACGCGGGCCTGGCCCTCGACCAGTACCTTCACCGTGCCGTCGGGCAGCTTGAGCAGCTGCAGCACGCCGGCCAGGGTGCCGATCTCGTGCAGGTCGTCCGAGGCGGGATCGTCGATGTCGGGACTCTTCTGCGCCACCAGCAGAATCTGCCGCTCACCTTCCATCGCTTGTTCCAGCGCGCGCATGGACTTGTCGCGCCCGACGAACAGGGGGATGACCATGTGGGGGTAGACCACCACGTCGCGCAGCGGCAGCACCGGAAGTGCGTCGAGCGAGGCGCCTGTGGCGGAAACGGAGGCGTGTTTTGCCATCGAAAAAGTCCCCGATGATTTTGTAAGGTTTACCCGGACACTGAGCCAGGGCTTCCGATAGGTCAAGTGGAGTCGACCCTAGCCACCCTCAAGTCGCACGCGACCTGTCGAAGCGGCTTGAGCGGTGACCTGCAGTTTTCAAGCCAAGCCGCCCCACGGCTCCGTACGTGACGAAAAATCCGGCCTGATGCGGCCTGAGCCGTCGAAAACAGGCGAGCGCCTGTCTGCCTGCCGCCAAAAAACAAACGGCCCCGGCAACTGCCGGGGCCGCTGGTTCTTGACGCTGCGCGCCGGTCAGGCGGCGTCGCCACCTTCACCGGCCACGCGCTGCTGCTGCAGGTTGCCGCGGTAGATGAGGTAAGGCTCGGCCTGGCCTTCGATCACGGCGTCGTCGACCACCACCTTGCTGACGTGCTCCAGCGAGGGCAGCTCGTACATGGTGTCCAGCAGCACCTGTTCCAGAATGGTGCGCAGGCCGCGCGCGCCGGTCTTGCGCTTGAGCGCCTTCTTGGCGATCGCCTGCAGGGCCTCGGGACGGAACTCCAGCTCCACGCCTTCCATTTCGAACAGGCGCTTGAACTGCTTGGTCACCGCATTCTTCGGTTCGGTGAGAATCTTCACCAGTGCGGGCTCGTCCAGTTCGTCCAGCGTCGCCACGACCGGCAGGCGGCCGACGAACTCCGGGATCAGGCCGAACTTGACCAGGTCCGACGGCTCGACCTCGGCCAGCACCTTGCCCAGGTTCTCGGTGCGCTCCTTCGAGCGGACCTCGGCCGAGAAGCCGATGCCGGTGGTCTCCGAACGCTGCTGGATGACCTTCTCCAGCCCGGCGAACGCGCCACCGCAGATGAACAGGATGTTCTTGGTGTCCACCTGCAGGAATTCCTGCTGCGGATGCTTGCGCCCGCCCTGCGGCGGCACCGAGGCCAGTGTGCCCTCGATCAGCTTGAGCAGCGCCTGCTGCACGCCTTCGCCGGACACGTCGCGGGTGATCGACGGGTTCTCGCTCTTGCGCGAGATCTTGTCGATCTCGTCGATGTAGACGATGCCCGACTGCGCCTTGTCGACGTCGTAGTCGCACTTCTGCAGCAGCTTCTGGATGATGTTCTCGACGTCCTCGCCCACGTAGCCCGCTTCGGTCAGCGTGGTGGCGTCGGCGATGGTGAACGGCACGTTGAGCAGGCGCGCCAGCGTTTCGGCCAGCAGCGTCTTGCCCGAACCGGTCGGGCCGATCAGCAGGATGTTGGACTTGCCGAGCTCGACCTCGTCGCTCTTCTGGCGCGACTCCATGCGCTTGTAGTGGTTGTACACGGCCACCGCCAGCGCCTTCTTGGCGCGGGTCTGGCCGACCACGTACTGGTCGAGGGTTTCCATGATCTCGCGGGGCTTGGGCAGATGGCTGCGCCCGGAGGCGGCCTTCTCCTCCAACTCCTCGCGGATGATGTCGTTGCAGAGCTCCACGCACTCGTCGCAGATGAACACGGATGGACCCGCGATCAGCTTGCGCACTTCATGCTGGCTCTTGCCGCAGAAGGAGCAGTAGAGAATCTTGCCGCTGTCGTTGGAACGGCCCTGCCGCTCGTCGCTCATATCAGGTCCTGCCGTATTTCGGTTGCGCCGCGAGAATAGCATACGGCCCCGCGCCGGCCAGCGCCGACGCGGAGTCCGTTTCCGTGAAGTGGATCGGTCGGGATCAGCGGGGCTGAAGTCAGGCCGACTTGACCGTCTCGACGCCGCGGCGGTCGAGTACCTGGTCGATCAGCCCGTATTCCTTCGCCTCGACCGGGTTCATGAACCGGTCGCGCTCCATGTCGCGCTCGATCTTCTCCAGCGGCTGGCCGGTGTGGTCGACGTAGAGCTGGTTCAGCCGCTGGCGGATGTAGAGGATCTCGCGCGCCTGGATCTCGATGTCGGTGGCCTGGCCCTGGGCACCGCCGGAGGGCTGGTGGATCATGATCCGCGAGTTGGGCAGCGAGAAGCGCTTGCCCTTGGCGCCCGCCATCAGCAGCAGCGAGCCGGCGCTGCACGCCTGGCCGATGCACATGGTGCTGACGTCGGGCTTGATGAACTGCATGGTGTCGTAGATCGCCAGGCCCGCGGTGACCGCACCGCCCGGGCTGTTGATGTACAGGTGGATGTCCTTGTCTGGATTCTCCGACTCCAGGAACAGCATCTGCGCGATCAGCACGTTGGCGACCTGGTCGTTGACCTCGCCCACCAGGAAGATCACCCGCTCCTTCAGCAGGCGCGAGTAGATGTCGTAGGAACGCTCGCCGCGAGCGGTCTGCTCGACGACGATGGGCACCAGGTTGAGGTTCTGGATCGGGGCCATGGCCATGCGTGCTTGTTCTCCGGATAAGGCCCGCGCTCAGGCGGGCCTGATGATGGTGCCTGGCAGTGTCGCTCAGGCGCCGGCCGGGCGCATCACCTCGTCGAAGCCCAGGTTCTTGTCGGTGGTCTTGGCGTGCTCGGCCACCCACTCGGCCACCTGGTCTTCCATCACGCGGTTCTGCAGCCCAGACATCAATTGGGGGTCGGCGTTGTAAAGTTCAACGACCTTCTCGGGTTCCTCGTAGGTCGAGGCGATGGCGGCCAACTGCTCGGCCACGCGCTTGCGGTCGATCTTGAGGTCCTGCTTGCGGGCGATCTCGCCCATCAGGAGACCGGCGATCACTCGCTTGCGCGCCATCGGCATCGCCGCCTCGACGAGCTGCGGCGGTGGCTGCTGGCCACGCGGCACGCTGCCGGCGGCGAGGTTGCGCGCCTCCGCCTGCACCATCATGTTCGGAACTTCCAGCTCGCCGTGGGCGTCGGCCAGCTTCTCGGCGACCTCGGCCTTGAGGCGGCCCATCAGCGTGGCCTTGAGCTCGCGCTCGAGGTTGGCACGCACTTCCTTGCGGAAGGTATCCAGGTTGCCGTCGGCGATGCCGAACAGCTTGGCGAACTCTTCGTTGACCTCCGGCAGGTTCGGCGCCTGCACCTTGACGATCTTGAAGCTGACCGGGGCGCTCTTGCCGGCCAGCTGCGGATTGCCGAAGTCTTCGGGGAAATTGATCTCGGCATCGAACTCGTCACCGGCGCTGCGACCGGTCAGCGTCTCGTCCAGCGCCTTGAACAGCGTGCCCGAGCCGAGCACGCTGCCGGCGCGCTCCAGGCCCTCGGCCGGGAAACGGTAGTCGCCCGCAGTGGCGGCGTACTCGAACATCACGAAGTCGCCCTCGGCCGAGGCGCGCTCGACCGCATCGAAACTGCGGCGTTGCAGGCGCAGGGTCTCGATCATCTTCTCGATGTCGGCGTCAGTCACCTCGGCGACCGGACGGTTGACCTCCAGCGCAGCCACGTCGATCTCGGGGAACTCCGGCATCACCTCGAAGGTGGCGGTATAGGCGATCTCGCCGTTCTCCGGCTTGCCGGTGGTATCGATCGAGGGATTGGCGACCGGGCGCAGGTTCTCCTTCTCGAAGGCCTCGCGCAGGGTGCTGCCGATCAGGTCGGACAGGACTTCACCGCGCACCTGCGAGCCGAAGCGCTGCTGGATCACGGCCGTCGGCACCTTGCCCGGCCGGAAGCCCTTCAGCCGGACGGTACGGCCCATTTCGGCGATGCGCGCGCTGACCTGCGACTCGAACCGCTCCGCCGGGAACCGCACCGTGAGCTTGCGCTCGAGCTTGCCGACGTTCTCAACCGAAAACTGCATGACGACTCCTGGTAACTCTCGTGATGGGCCAGCGTGCGGGCCGGCCTTGCAGAAACTAAAAAGGGATTGGTGCGAAAGGAGGGACTCGAACCCTCACGGGGGTTACCCGCCAGAACCTAAATCTGGTGCGTCTACCAGTTCCGCCACTTTCGCATCACGCCTCGAGCGGATCGGAAGCGGCGGATTCCGAACGGAAACCGGCCAGGCGCCCCGCCCCGCTAAGTCGATGATTCCCTTGCGCCAAAGCAGGGCATTTTACGGTTGCGTGGCGGGGCAGCACAAGCACGCCGGCTCTTGGACAAGGGCACGGTCCGCCAGGACCACCTTCGCCCCCTCTCCCCTCCGGGGAGAGGGTTGGGGTGAGGGGTCAAGGCTGGGCTGGAACCACATCAAAGCTCGCCTCGGCGGATTCTCTGGCGAGCCTCATCCCCTCATCCTCCTCAAAGGAGAGGCGGAGAAACGCATCCTGCAAGACAAAAGAAAACAGGCGCCCGGTTTCCCGGGCGCCTGTCGTTATTGGTGGGCCGTGTAGGATTCGAACCTACGACCAATTGATTAAGAGTCAACTGCTCTACCAGCTGAGCTAACGGCCCTTGAAACTTCCAAATTGGGGTGAGCGATGGGATTCGAACCCACGACATCCGGAATCACAATCCGGGACTCTAACCAGCTGAGCTACGCCCACCATAAAAACTCTAGTGAAGCTGGCGCGCCCGACAGGAATCGAACCTGCAACCGTCGGCTTAGAAGGCCGATGCTCTATCCGGTTGAGCTACAGGCGCATGTCCTAAGCATAACGCCTGCCTGGTCGGGGCAGAGGGATTCGAACCCCCGACATCCAGCTCCCAAAGCTGGCGCTCTACCAGACTGAGCTATACCCCGTAGCAGATCCGTGGAACGCTCCCGCGTTCCGAAGCCCTCGAATGCTACGGGCGACGCTTCACCTCGTCAATCCGTGTCCAGCGCACCGAAATCCTTTCCGGTACCACCGGACCGTGATCCGGTGAACAAGGCATGTTGCGAACAACACTCCTTGCGATGTAAATGGCGCGCCCGGAGAGATTCGAACTCCCGACCACCAAGTTCGTAGCCTGGTACTCTATCCAACTGAGCTACGGGCGCGCGGTAAAACTGGTTTGCCGTGGCGCCATCGCCGAAGCGGTGGCTGCCGAAGCAAGAAGCGGAATTATTCAGATCGGACGCAGCGGCGTCAACACCTTTTTCAAAAAATCTTCGCTTCCGATGCGACGAGCCGCGACTCCCTTCTGCGTCGGACCTTTACGTTTGGACGTCCAAACGCAAAGGTAGCGACAAGCGTGGGAAGCGCCCTTTTCCCAGCCCTCCCCTGCCTGCCGGGGGGGGGCTGACCAATCAGCCGTGCGGCTGGGTGGCGGGATCGCCGAGCTTGGGCGATCCGGCATCGCCGCGCGGCGGCAGGTTCGGCGGCACCGAACCGCCCGTGGAAGGCTTGGACCAGTCCGCCGGCTCGCCAGGCTCGCGGCCGGCCATGATGTCGTCGATCTGGCGCGCGTCGATGGTTTCGTACTGCAGCAAGGCGTCTGCCATCACGTGCAGCTTGTCCAGGTTGTCGGTCAGCAACTGCTTGCTGCGCGCATAGGCGCGGTCCAGGATGTCGCGCACCACTTCGTCGATGCGGCGCGCAGTCTCGTTGGACACGTTCTTGTGCTGGGTGACCGAACGGCCGAGGAACACCTCGTCCTCGTCCTCGCCGTAGGTCACCGGACCCAGCTCGTCGGACAGGCCCCACTTGGTGACCATGTTGCGCGCCATCTTGGTGGCCCGCTCGATGTCGTTGGACGCACCGGTGGTGACCTTGTCGGCGCCGAAGATGAGCTCCTCGGCCACGCGGCCGCCGTACAGCGAGCAAAGCTGCGACTGGATGGCCACCCGATTGATCGAGTACTTGTCGGCCTCGGGCAGGTACATGGTCACGCCCAGCGCGCGGCCGCGCGGGATGATGGTGACCTTGTAGACCGGGTCGTGCTCGGGCACCAGGCGGCCGATGATGGCGTGGCCGGCCTCGTGGTACGCGGTCAGGCGCTTCTCGTCCTCGCTCATGGCCATCGAGCGGCGCTCGGTGCCCATCAGGATCTTGTCGCGCGCCTTGTCCATGTGGCTCATGCGCACTTCGCGCGCGTTCTCGCGCGCGGCGAACAGCGCCGCCTCGTTGACCAGATTGGCAAGGTCGGCGCCGGAGAAGCCCGGCGTGCCGCGCGCGATCACCATCGCATTGACGTCGCTCGCGGTCGGCACCTTGCGCAGGTGCACCTTGAGGATCTGCTCCCTGCCCTTCACGTCGGGCAGGCCGACCACCACCTGGCGGTCGAAGCGGCCCGGGCGCAGCAGCGCAGGATCGAGCACGTCCGGACGATTGGTCGCGGCGATGACGATGATGCCTTCGGTGCCCTCGAAACCGTCCATCTCGACCAGCAACTGGTTGAGGGTCTGCTCGCGCTCGTCATGACCACCGCCGAGGCCCGCGCCACGATGGCGGCCGACCGCGTCGATCTCGTCGATGAAGATGATGCACGGCGCGTGCTTCTTGGCCTGCTCGAACATGTCGCGCACGCGGCTGGCGCCTACGCCGACGAACATCTCGACGAAGTCGGAGCCGGAGATGGAGAAGAACGGCACCTTGGCCTCGCCTGCGATGGCCTTGGCGAGCAGCGTCTTGCCGGTGCCGGGCGGGCCGACCATCAGCACGCCGCGCGGAATCTTGCCGCCGAGCTTCTGGAACTTGCCCGGGTCGCGCAGGAACTCGACCAGCTCGCCGACCTCTTCCTTGGCCTCGTCGCAACCGGCCACGTCGCTGAAGTTGACCTTGACCTGGTCCTCGCCCTGCAGCTTGGCGCGCGAGCGCCCGAAGCTCATCGCCCCGCGCCCGCCGGCGCCGGCCTGCATCTGCCGCATGAACCAGATGAACACGCCCACGATCAGGATGATCGGTAGCCAGTTGACCAGCAGGCCCAGCAGCGAGAAGCCGTTGTTGGACGGCTCCTGGCTCACCACCACGTTCTTGTCCTGCATCTGCTTGACGATGCCGTTGGTGGAAAAGCCGAGCACGGGCGCGACGGTGCGGAAGGCGCTGCCGTCCTTCAGCTTGCCGGTGATGGTGGCCGGGTTGTCGGCGCTGATCGTGGCGCTGGCGACGTTGCCGCTGTCCACGCTCTGCACGAAGCTCGAGTACGGCAGGTCGGAAGAGGAGCCGCCGTGCGGGTTGAAGCTCTGGAACACGGTCAGCAGGACCACCGCGATGATCAGCCAGAGCAACAGGTTTTTCGCCATTTCGTTCATGCGCGGGTCTCGTCCGTTTGCCCGCCGCCGGGTTTCCGGCCCGTGGCGAGCGCATACACCTCGCGCGAACGCGCGCGCGAGGCCTTGGGTTTACGCATGGTCACGCGCGCGAACTGCGCGCGCAAGTTGCGTAGGTACTCATCGAAGCCGGCGCCCTGGAACAGCTTGATCAGGAACGCGCCGCCCGGCTTGAGCCACTGCCGGGAGAAATCCAGCGCCAGTTCGGCCAGGTCCATCGCACGGATCTGGTCGGCCAGCGCCACTCCACTCATATTGGGGGCCATGTCGGACAGTACAAGATCGACGCCCTGGCCGCCCAGGCGCTGCTCCAGCTGGCGCAGCACGGACTCCTCGCGGAAGTCGCCCTCGATGAAATCGACGCCGCCGATGCCCTGCATCGGGAGGATGTCCAGCGCGATCACCGTGCCGTTGTCGCCGAGGCGCTGGCGGACCAGTTGCGACCAGCCGCCGGGGGCCGCGCCCAGGTCGACCACGCGCATGCCCGGCCTGAGCAGGCGGTCGCGGTCGATCAGCTCCTCCAGCTTGAACGCCGCGCGCGAACGCAGGCCTTCGGCCTGCGCCTTCTTCACGTAGACGTCGTCGAAGTGTTCCCGGAGCCATCGGGAGCTGCTTTTGCTGCGGGACATGCGGCAGGGGCCACCGATGGGGACAGACGGCCGCATGATACCCTTTACGGCCCCCTGACCGCGAATCGTGGACCCTTTCCGCATGCCGATCTCCCCCTCCCAGCGGCGCTATCTGCGCAGCCTTGCCCACGACCTGCGCCCGGTGATCCTGCTCGGCGCCAAGGGGGCGACGCCGGCCGTGCTCAAGGAGCTGGACCTGGCGCTCAGCCACCACGAGCTGGTCAAGGTGAAGCTCTCAGGGGGCGACAAGGACGAGCGCGAGGCCCAGATCGCCTACCTGACCGAAGGCACCGGCGCCGACAACGTGCAGCAGATCGGCTATACCGTGACCCTGTTCCGCCGCAACGAGGACGAGCCCAAGCTCGCCCTGCCCCGCTGATGGACCTTTCGCTCGAGCGCCCCGAGGGTTACCTGTTCGTCCGGCGCGTCGGCGAGCGGTCGATCACGGTCATGGACCGGGAGCTGGAGGCGAGTTTCCTGCTGGCACCGGACCGGGTCGTCGAAGGCTGGCCGGTGGACGACGTGGCGGCGCTGGACGAAGGCGCCGGCGAAGCCGTGCGCGCGCTCGAGCCGGAGGTGGTGCTGCTGGGCACCGGCATGCGCCAGCGCTTCCCGCCGGCCGCCTTCATGGCCGGCTTCCTGCGCAAGGGCGTCGGCATCGAGGTGATGGACAATGCCGCGGCAGCGCGTACCTACGACCTGCTGGCCAGCGAGGGGCGACGGGTGGTGGCGGCCTTCATCCTGCCGCGTACGGGATCGGCGGGCTGACGCCCGAATCCGTCCCTCACCGGGCCGGCAGGTAATCCAGCGGGTCGACCGGATTGCCGTTGCGTCGGATCTGGAACTGCAATTCGTCCCGCGGCGCGCCAGTCGAACCCATTTCGGCGATCAGCTGCCCCGCGCTCACCCGCTGGCCTTCCTTCACCAGCCGCTTGCGGTTGTGGCCGTACGCCGAGAGGAAGTCGTCGTTGTGCTTGATGATGATCAGCTCGCCGTAGCCGACCAGGCCGTTGCCGCTGTACACCACCACGCCGTCGGCCGCCGCGCGTACCGGATCGCCCGACTTGCCGGCAAGCTCGATGCCCGGGATGGCATCGCCGCTCTGGAACTTCTTGATCAGCGAGCCATCGGCCGGCCAGCGCCAGGTCACCCCGCCCGCGTTGCGCGTGGCGCCCTTCGGTGCAGGTGATGCCGGGGGCGCGGGAACGACGGCCACGGGCGCAGGAGCGGCGACCGTGCGGGCCGCGCTCGGATTCGCATGCGATGGTGCCGGCGTAACCGGCTTGAACACCGGCGCCTGGGGGCGGGCCGACGCATTTTTCGCGATGGGGCGGGAGGTGCCTGCGCTCCGCCCGCCAGGCGACAGGCGCAGCACCTGGCCCGGCCAGATCGTGTAAGGCGCAGCGATACCGTTCCAGGCAGCCAGGTCGCGGAAATCGACGCCATTGCGGAAGGCGATCGAGTAGAGCGTGTCTCCGCGCGCCACCCGATAGCTGCCGGCCGCCGTGCGCGGCGCGGCCACCGATGCACGCGGCGGCGGCGTGGCGCTGCGGTTCGGCTGGACCACCACCGACCGGCCACAGGCGGCAAGGAGAAGCGCGGCCGTGCATGCCGCCGCGAAGCGCGTCCATTTCGTCATGCCAACCAGCATACCCAGCCGACACGCCGATTTCACGAAAAGCGCGGGACCGCTCAACGCAGCCAGATCCACCAGACCGCAAGCAGCCCGAGCAGCACGATCGCCGCCCAGCCGATGCGCTCGATGTGCTTGTGCAGCAGCCGTTCGGCGCGCTCGCCGAACAGGCGGATGAGCAGCGCGAGCAACCACACGCGCTTGCCCCGTCCCACCGCCATGCAGAGCAGGAACGGGACCACCGGCACGCCGACGATGCCCGACGCCCAGGTGACGAATTTCATCGGCACCACCGGCTGCAGCGCGGCCAGCGCCAGCACCAGCAGCAGGCCTAGCCAGTGCTGGTTCATCTGCGTACGCAGGCTGGCCACGCCCTGCTCGATCGGCTCGAGCAGGTGCAGCGAGGCCAGCAGCGGCTGCAACGCCTGGAACGCCCAGTGGCCGAGCGCATACCCCACCAGCGAGCCGAGCAGCGAGAACAGCAGGCTGATGTTGGCGTAGAAGAACGCCTTCTGCCGCTTGCCCAGCATCATCGGCGCCAGCATCACCTCCGGCATGATCGGGAAGATGAAGGCCTCGACGAAGCTGAGTCCGCACAGGTAGTACACGGCCCGTGGATCGCGCGCCCAGGTCAGTGCGCGCGAATAGAGCGTTCCGAACAGGCGCATCTACGAGTTTCCTTGTCGCCGGGGGAGTGGCATCAGCCGATGCCGCCGAGCAGCGGTACGAAGCTGACCGCGCCGAGTTCTTCCTGGATGAAGTCGCCCTGCCCGTCGCCACGGATGCGCAGCAGCGTCTGGCTGCTGGGCGAGCCTACCGGCGCCACCAGCACCCCGCCCGGTGCGAGCTGGTCGAGCACCTGGCTGGGAATCGCGTCGCCGGCGGCAGTGAGGATGATCGCGTCGAATGGCGCCTGGTCCGGCCAGCCCAGCTTGCCGTCGTCGTGGCGCGAGCGCACATTGGTCAGGCCCAGCTGGCGGAAGCGCCGGCGCGCCTGGCGCAGCAGTTCTTCGATGCGCTCGACGGTGAACACCTGGCCGACCAGCGCCGCCAGCACCACCGCCTGGTAGCCCGAACCGGTGCCGATCTCCAGCACTTTCTGCGGCACGCCGCCGTTGAAGTGTTCCAGCAGCGCCTCGGTCATGCGCGCGACGACCCACGGCTGCGAGATGGTCTGGCCATGACCGATCGGCAGCGCGGTGTTCTCGTAGGCGCGCGAGTGCAGCGCCTGGTCGATGAAATGGTGGCGCGGCGTGTTGCGGATCACCTCGATCACGCGCGGGTCGCGGATGCCGCTTTCCTTGAGGATCGCGGCCAGCCTGTCGCGGGCACGCTGCGAGGTCATCCCCTCGCCCTTGAACGCCGACGGCGGCAGCGGATGAATGTTCATCGTCATCGCTTCAGGCCGCCTTCTCGTCCATCGCGTCGGTCATCGCCTGCATCCAGCCGCTGATCTTCTCCAGCGCCTGGTAGCGGGTCAGGTCGACGTGGATCGGCGTGACCGACACGTAGCCGCGGCGCACCGCGTCGAAGTCGGTGCCCGGGCCGTCGTCCTCGGCGCCGCCGGCAGGCCCGATCCACCAGATCGGCTTGCCGCGCGGGTCGGTCTGCGCGATGCACGGCGCCGAGCGGTGCCGCTTGCCCAGCCGGGTGACCTCGAAACCCTGGATCTCGCGCCAGGGCCGGTCCGGCACGTTGACGTTGAGGATGGTGTCGGCCGGCAGCGGATCGACCAGCAGCCGCCGCATAAGGATCAGCACCGCCTGCGCGGCAGACGCATAGTGCTCGCCCTTGTGGTCACGGCTGACCAGCGACACGGCGATCGCCGGCAGTCCGAGGAAACGTCCTTCCATCGCCGCCGAGACCGTGCCCGAATAGATCACGTCGTCGCCGAGGTTGGAGGAATTGTTGATGCCCGACACCACGATGTCCGGTTCGTGGTCGAGCAGGCCGGCCAGCGCCAGGTGCACGCAGTCGGTCGGCGTACCGGCCACGCGGTAGCGGCCGTCGTCCATCTTCAACGCGCGGATCGGCGCGTCCAGGGTGAGGGAGTTGCTGGCGCCGGAGCGGTCGCGATCGGGCGCCACCACCGTCACCTGCCCCACCGCGGCCAGACATTCGGCCAGTACGCGGATGCCGGGGGCATCCACGCCGTCGTCGTTGCTTACCAGGACTCGCATGATGATCCGTCAGGAAGTGCACGAGCGCGCACCGTCGAGGCCGCGCTTCGATCCTCGCGAGTCTACCGGAGCGGGCCACCTCTTTC
The DNA here is from genome assembly GCF_049727805.1 of Frateuria sp. YIM B11624. Classification (NCBI taxonomy): domain Bacteria; kingdom Pseudomonadati; phylum Pseudomonadota; class Gammaproteobacteria; order Lysobacterales; family Rhodanobacteraceae; genus Frateuria; species Frateuria sp. YIM B11624. The sequence continues at coordinate 10,865 of NZ_JBCNYA010000001.1, read as the reverse complement.
ACGGGCACACGGTCCAAAGCCCTCTTTCCGGAGGCACCGGTCGGACGGGCGGTTCGCAGGAAACTCCCGCCAGAGTCCCTTGCTAGCATGGCCTCATGAACAAGCGACGCGCCCCGACCCAGCCCGACGAGGACGACATCCGTCTGTTCCGCGACGCCATCGGCCCGGTACGCGAAATCCGCACCGACGCGCCTCCGCCGCCTGCGCCGAGGCCAGAGCCGCGTGCGCACATGTTCGAAGCGGATGAAGCGGCGGTGCCCGGCGAGCTGCTCGAGCTCGCCTTCGATCCCGCGCTGATGGAAATCGGCGAAGAGCTCGGCTACCTGCGCGACGGTTATCCGCCGCGCCTGCTGCGCCAGCTCAAGCGCGGTCAGTTCAGCATCCAGGACGAACTGGACCTGCACCACATGAACGCCGCCGCCGCGCAATCGAGCATCGCCACCTTCCTGGCCGAGGCTCGCCAGCACGGGCTGCGCTGCGTGCGCATCGTGCACGGCAAGGGGCTTCGCTCGAAGGCCGCCGGTCCCGTGCTGAAGGTGCTCACCGACCGGCTGTTGCGCCGGCGCGACGACGTGGTCGCCTTCGCCTCGGCCAAACCCGCGCAGGGCGGCACCGGCGCCGTGGTCGTCCTTCTCAAAAGCTCCTGATCCGCGCCGAACGCAAGGCCCGACCGGGATGCCGCGGTTGCGTGCGCGGCGAACTCCGCGCCGCACCATCACGTTCCCCACGTCAGGCTTGCGCCAGCTCCCGCACCACGACGGTGGCATAGGCACCGGCCGGCAGCTCGAAGGCCAGCTCCAGCACGTCATCGGCCAGCCAGCGCCAGGCGAGGTTGCGCGGCAGCAGGCGCAGGGGGCGGCGTTCCTGGTCCATGCGGGCGGCAGCGAGACCCTCGGCAAGGTCGTTGTCGCGCGCGGCGACGTCCCGCTCCAGCGCACCGGCGGCGCCGGCGGTGGGTGGTTCGCCCTGGCCCCACAACGGGCCAGACGGATGGATGTCGCCACGCGCCAGGCGTTCGGCCAGGGTGGCATCGAACGGCTCCGGACCGAACCACGAGCGCGAGCCGGCGAGCGCCCAGATCTCGCCATCCATCGGCTTGTCCCACGCGTCCTGCTCGACCCTGGCGGCGAGCACGCCATTGAAGATGTGCGAGCGGGCGGCCGAGAGCAGGAAACTGCGCTTGTCGCGATCGACCCGCCGACCGCCGAACATCGCCCGCGCCTGCGCCACATTGCCGCCCTCTCGGCCGAAACGCTGCTCGCCGAAATAATTGGGGACGCCACGTGCGGCGATCGCCCCCAGCACCCGCTCGGCCTCGGCGTGCTCGCCCTGTACGTCGCGCAGCACCAGCACGAAGCGGTTGCCGCGCAGCGCGCCGCGCTTGAGCTTGCGGCCGTGGCGGGTCGCGGCGAGCACCTTGACGTCCGCGTGCGGGAAAGCCGACCAGTCCGGGTCCAGCTTGCCTGCCAACTGCACGGTGAACGCCTGGCGGGTCACCGCGTGGCGATCCTTCAAGCCTGCGTAACCCACCGCCACGGGCGGTACGCCGGCAAAGCGCGCCAGCTCGCGTGCCACCCAATCCGTATTGGCGCCGCGCTTTTCCACCCACAGCAGGGCGTGCTCGCCCGTGCCGTCCGCGTCATAGCCGAGGATTTCCTCGACCAGAAAGTCTTCCGGGGTGGCGCGCAGGCGGGCGGCGAGCGGCGGAGTGCCGTGGGCGTAGGGGAGTTCGTGCATGGGTATTTCCTTTCATGGCGTCATTCCGCGAAGCACGCGTCCATGCCGGCTTGCAGGCGAGGAGCATGCGATTCCCCGCCTTCGCGGCAATGACGGCAGACGATTACGAGACGCGACTGTGGCGCAGGAACGCGTCGATCTACATCAGGAACAGCGTCGCCAGCCCCAGGAAGATGAAGAACCCGCCGCTGTCGGTCATCGCAGTGATCAGCACGCTGGAACCCAGCGCCGGATCACGGCCGAACTTCATCATCAGCATCGGAATGCCGACGCCGCAGAACGCCGCCAGCAACAGGTTCAGCGTCATCGCGGCGGTCATCACCAGGCCGAGGGCGACGTTTGCGTAGAGCATGTAGGCGACCACGCCGATCACGCCGCCCCAGACCAGGCCGTTGAACAGCGATACGGCCAGCTCCTTGCGCCACAGGCGCTTGGCGCTGTCGGGCGTGATCTGGTTGAGCGCCAGCGCACGCACGATCATGGTGATGGTCTGGTTGCCGGAATTGCCGCCAATGCCGGCCACGATCGGCATCAGCGTGGCCAGCGCCACCAGCTTCTCGATCGCCCCTTCGAACAGGCCGATCACGCGCGAGGCGATGAAGGCGGTGACCAGGTTGATCGCAAGCCACGACCAGCGGTTGCGCAAGCTCGCCCAGACCGAGGCGAAGATGTCCTCTTCCTCGCGCAGGCCGACGCGGTTCAGAGCCTCGCTCTCGCTCTCCTCGCGGATCACGTCGACCATTGCGTCGACCGTGATGCGGCCGATCAGGCGGCCGCCGTCGTCCACCACCGGGGCGGTTACCAGGTCGTAGCGCTCGAACGCCTGCGCGACCTCGTAGGCATCGTCGCCCGGATGGAAGGTGTTGACGTCCGGCGCCATCACCTCGCTGACCATCTTCTCGGGCGGATTGACCAGCAGCCAGTGCAGCGGCAGTACGCCGGTCAGCAGGTTGTCCTGGTTGATCACGAACAGCTTGTCGGTCTGCGCGGGCAGCTCGTCGAAGCGGCGCAGGTAGCGCAGCACCACCTCCAGGCTCACGTCCTCGCGGATCGTGACCATCTCGAAGTCCATCAGCGAGCCGATCTCGTCCTCTTTCCAGGACAGCGCCGACTGCACCCGCTCGCGCTGCTGCGCGTCGAGGCTGGCCATCAGCTCGGGCAGCACCTCGGTCGGCAGGTCCTCGACCAGGTCGGCGAGCTCGTCCGCATCCAGCGGCTCGACCGCGGCGAGGATCTCGCGCTGGTCCATGTCCGCGATCAGCGATTCGCGCACCGCGTCGGAGACTTCCAGCAGGATCTCGCCGTCGCGGTCGGCCTTCACCCGCTGCCAGACGGCCAGGCGCTCGTCCAGCGGCAGCGCCTCCAGCACGAACGCGATGTCGGCCGGATGCAGTTCGTCCAGCCGTTGTTGCAACTCGGCCTGGTGGTCCGGCGTGGGATCGTCGGCCAGCCGCGCCAGCAGCTCGGCAATGGCCTCCAACTGCTCGTGCAGCCGGTTGGCGCCGCGGGCCTCGGCCTCGCTCACGCGCGCTCCAGCAGCACGCAGGCTTGCGCCGCGATGCCTTCGCCCCGGCCGGTGAAGCCGAGTTTCTCTGTGGTGGTGGCCTTGATGCTGATGCGGCCGATGTCGCAGGCAAGGTCTTCGGCCAGGTTGGCGCGCATCGCGTCGGCGTGCGGGCCGACCTTGGGCGCTTCGCAGATCACCGTGATGTCCGCATTGCCCAGCATGTAGTTGTGCTGCGACATCAGGAGCGCCGCATGGCGGAGGAACTGGCGGCTGTCGGCATCGCGCCAGCGCTCGTCCGAAGGGGGAAAGTGCCGGCCGATGTCGCCGAGCGCCAACGCCCCGAAGATGGCGTCGCACAGGGCGTGGATGACCACGTCCCCATCCGAGTGCGCAAGCACGCCGCTGTGGTGCGGAACACGCACGCCACCGAGCACGACGAAGTCGCCTTCGCCGAATGCGTGTACGTCGAAACCCTGGCCTATGCGCATCACGCGGTCCTCGTCAGCAGGAACTCGGCCAGCGCGAAGTCCGCGGCCGTGGTCACCTTGATGTTGTCCTCCGCGCCCTCCACCAGCAGCGGCGCGTAACCGGCCCGCTCCATCGCCATCGCCTCGTCGCTGACCACCACGCCCTGGCGGTTGGCTGCCTCGAGCGCTGCCACAAGCTGCCCGCGACGGAACATCTGTGGCGTGAAGGCCCGCCAGCGCTGCTCGCGCGGCTCGGTCAGCCGGCTGTGGCCGCGATCGTCGGCGCGCTTCAAGGTGTCGCGCAGCGGTGCGCCGAGCAGGCCGCCATCACCCGCCGAAGCCGCGTCGAGCAGCCGGTCGATGTCGACCGCACGCACGCAGGGTCGGGCCGCGTCATGCACAAGCACGAAATCGCCCTCGGCGACCTCGGCGGGCAGCGCGCGCAGGCCAGCCAGCACCGAGTCGGCGCGCTCGCCGCCGCCGACCGTCGTGAGCACCGGCTTGCCGGCCAGTCGGTCGATGCCCGGCCAGCGCGCGTCGCCCGCCGCCAGCGCCACCAGCAGGCCGGCGATGCGCGGGTGCGTCGCGAGGCGTTCCAGCGTGTGCAGGATCAACGCGCGGCCGGCCAGCGGCAGGTACTGCTTGGGGCAGTCGCCGCCGACCCGGGTGCCGCGACCGGCGGCCGGTATCACGCACCACAGCGGCGCCACGTCAGTGCCCGCCGCTTTCGCTGGGGGGCGGCACGCTGGCGCTGCCGGCGGGCCGCTCGACCACCTGGTAGAAGGTTTCGCCAGGCTTGATCAGGCCCAGTTCCGCGCGCGCACGCGCCTCGACCGCCTGTTCGCCATGCTTGAGGTCGCTCACGTCGGCCGCCAGCGCCTGGTTGCGCTGCGTCAGCCGCTCGTTGTCGACACGTTGTTTCGCCACCGAGGAACGCAGCGCCCGCACTTCATGCATGCCGCCGCTGCCGGTCCACAGCTTCAACTGCAGACCGATCAGGATCACGAGGAGGATCAGGGCGATCCAGCGCAGCATGGACGGGGCAGGCTCCGCGTCAACCCGGCAGGCGGGCGAGGTTGGGGAACGCGTTGCGGCCGGCGTATCGGGCGGCGCGGCCCAGCGCCTCCTCGATACGCAGCAGCTGGTTGTACTTGGCCACGCGGTCGGTGCGGCAGAGCGAGCCGGTCTTGATCTGGGTCGCGGTGGTGGCCACGGCGATGTCCGAGATGGTGGTGTCCTCGGTCTCGCCCGAGCGGTGCGAGACGACCGCCGCGTACTTCGCCGCATCGGCCATCGCGATGGCTTCCAGCGTCTCGGACAGCGTGCCGATCTGGTTGACCTTGATCAGGATCGCATTGGCGATGTGCTTCTCGATGCCCTCGCGGAAGATCGCCGGATTGGTGACGAACAGGTCGTCGCCCACCAGCTGCACGTCCTTGCCGATCTTGTCGGTGAGCAGCTTCCAGCCGTCCCAGTCGCCCTCGGCCATGCCGTCCTCGATGGTGACGATCGGGTACTGCTTCGCCCAGCCGGCGAGCAGGTCGACGAACTGCTCCGGCGCGTAGGCCTTGCCCTCGCCTTCCAGGTCGTACTTGCCGTTCTTGAAGAACTCGGAACTGGCCACGTCCAGGCCGAGCAGGATCTCGCTGCCGACCTTGTAGCCGGCCTTGCCGACCGCCTCCATGATGGTGTCCAGCGCCTCGATGTTCGAACGCAGGTTCGGCGCGAAGCCGCCTTCGTCGCCCACCGACGTATTCAGGCCCTTGCCCTTGAGCACGCCCTTGAGCGCGTGGAAGATCTCCGCGCCGGCGCGCAGCGCCTCGGCGAAATTGGGCACGCCCACCGGCAGGATCATGAACTCCTGCACGTCGACGTTGTTGTCCGCATGCGCGCCGCCGTTGACGATGTTCATCATCGGCACCGGCAGGCTGCCCGGCTTGCCGTGCGAGAGGTACTTCCACAGCGGCTCGCCGCGCGAGGCGGCCACCGCATGCGCCGCAGCCATCGACACGCCCAGCAACGCATTGGCGCCGAGCTTGCCCTTGTTCGGCGTGCCGTCGAGCGCGATCAGCTTGCTGTCCAGGCCCTTCTGGTCGGCCGCGTCGAAGCCCTTCAGCGCGTCAGCGATGGCGCCGTTGACGTTGGCGACCGCGCGGGTCACGCCCTTGCCGCCGTAGCGCGCCTTGTCGCCGTCGCGAAGCTCCACCGCCTCGCGCGAACCGGTCGAGGCGCCGCTGGGTACCGCCGCCCGGCCGAACGCGCCACCGGCCAGGGTGACTTCGGCTTCCAGCGTGGGGTTGCCGCGCGAGTCGAGGATTTCACGGGCGTGAATGCGGGTGATCGTCGTGGTCATGGAAAGTCCGTCAGTCGAGGGTGGCGTCAATGTCTTTGCCGCGGACTTCGGTCCGCGTGGAATCGGCGTTGCCGCCGATCAAAGCGTCTGTTCGAGGAAGCCGTGCCGCTTGGTGGCGGCGTCCAGCTCCATCAGGGTTTCCAGCAGCGCTTCCATCTTGCCCAGCGGCCAGGCGTTGGGGCCGTCCGACAGCGCCTTGCTCGGGTCGGGGTGCGTCTCGGCGAACAGGCCGGCCACGCCGACCGCCACCGCCGCGCGCGCCAGCACCGGCACGAACTCGCGCTGGCCGCCGGAACTGGCGCCCTGCCCGCCCGGCAACTGCACCGAATGGGTGGCGTCGAACACCACCGGGCACCCGGTCTCGCGCATCACGCTCAAGCTACGCATGTCCGAGACCAGGTTGTTGTAGCCGAAGCTCGCGCCCCGCTCGCACACCATGATGTCGTCATTGCCCACGGCCTTGGCCTTGGCGACCACATGCTTCATGTCCCACGGCGCCAGGAACTGGCCCTTCTTGATGTTCACCGGCTTGCCGGCGCGGGCGACGTTCTGGATGAAGTCGGTCTGGCGGCACAGGAAGGCGGGCGTCTGCAGCACGTCGACCACCGCGGCCACTTCGTTCATCGGCGTGTATTCGTGCACGTCGGTGAGCACCGGCACGCCGATCTGGCGCTTGACCTCGCCCAGGATGCGCAATCCTTCCTCCAGGCCCGGACCGCGGAAGCTCTCGCCGGAAGACCGGTTGGCCTTGTCGAAGCTGGACTTGAAGATGAAGTTCACGCCCAGCCGGTCGGTGATTTCCTTCAGCTTGCCGGCGACGTCCAACTGCAACTGTTCGGACTCGACCACGCAGGGGCCGGCGATCAGGAACAGGGGTTGGTCGAGGCCGATTTCGAAACCGCAGAGCTTCATGGTCTTTCCTGTCTCGGTGCCATTCCCGCGAAGCGGGATTCCCATATGCGTCGGCCGCCATTCCCGTTCCGCGGGGATGGCGGCCAGGCGTCGCGCGCTATCGCGGGCTTACGCCCTCGCTTGCGCGCCCGCCAGTTTTTCCCCTTCGCGCATCGCCTTGTATTCGCGCGCCGCCTCGACGAAGCCGATGAACAGCGGGTGCCCGTCGCGCGGCGTGGAGGTGAATTCCGGATGCGCCTGGCAGCCCAGGAACCACGGATGCTTCTGCTGCGGCAGCTCGACGATCTCCACCAGCAGGTCGTCCATCGACTTGCCGGAGACCACCAGCCCCAGATCCTCGAAATCCTGGCGGTAGCGATTGTTGAACTCGTAGCGGTGGCGATGGCGCTCGCGCACCACTTCCTGCCCGTAGGTCTCGCGCGCCAGCGTGCCGGTCTTCAGGCGTGCTTCCTGCGAGCCCAGGCGCATGGTGCCGCCCAGGTCCGAATGCTCGCTGCGCTGCTCGGTCTCGCCGGTGGCGGTGGTCCATTCGGTGATCAGCGCGATCACCGGATTGGCGGTGTTGCGGTCGTTCTCGCTGGAGTCGGCGTCCTTCAGGCCGGCCACGTTGCGGGCGAAGTCCACCACTGCCGCGTGCATGCCGTAGCAGATGCCGAAGTACGGCACGCCGTGCTCGCGGGCGTACTTCGCCGTGAGCACCTTGCCTTCGAAGCCGCGCTTGCCGAAGCCGCCGGGAACCAGGATGGCGTCGGCCTTGCCCAGCACCTTCTGCGCGCCCTCGGACTCCACCTGCTCGGAATCGATCCAGTCCAGGTTGACCCGGGTCTGCTGCTTGATGCCGCCGTGGCGCAACGCCTCGCCGAGCGACTTGTAGGCGTCCTTGTGCTCGACGTACTTGCCGACGATCGCGATGGTGACCTCGTCCTTCGGGTGCTCCACCGCGTCCACGGTGCGGCGCCAACTGGACAGGTCCGCCGGCTTGGCGTCCAGCCCCAGGCGCTTGACCACGATGTCGTCCAGGCCCTGGCTGTGCAGCCACAGCGGGGTCTTGTAGATCACGTCCACGTCCACCGCGCTGATGACGGCGTTCTCCGGCACGTTGGTGAACAGCGCGATCTTGCGCCGCTCGCTTTCCGGCAGCGCCTCTTCACAGCGGCACAAGAGGATGTCCGGCTGGATGCCGATCGAGCGCAGTTCCTTGACCGAATGCTGGGTCGGCTTGGTCTTGATCTCGCCGGCGGCCTTGATGTACGGCACCAGGGTCAGGTGCATGAACAGGCACTTTTCCGGCCCGTGCTCGATGCGCAACTGGCGGATCGCCTCCAGGAACGGCAGCGACTCGATGTCGCCGACCGTGCCGCCGATCTCCACCAGCGCCACGTCGAAGCCGCGCGTGGCCTCGTGTACGCAGTGCTTGATCTCGTCGGTGATGTGCGGAATCACCTGCACGGTGGCCCCCAGGTAGTCGCCGCGGCGCTCCTTGCGGATCACCGATTCGTAGATCTTGCCGGTGGTGATCGAGTTCTTGCCGGTCAGCCGCGTGTGGACGAAGCGCTCGTAATGGCCCAGGTCCAGGTCGGTCTCGGCGCCGTCGTCGGTGACGTAGACCTCGCCGTGTTGGAAGGGACTCATGGTGCCCGGATCCACATTGATGTAGGGATCGAGCTTCATCATGGTGACCGAAAGCCCGCGCGCCTCGAGGATGGACGCGAGCGACGCCGCCGCGATGCCCTTGCCAAGCGAGGACACCACACCGCCGGTGACGAAAATCAGGGGGGTCATGGGATGCAGCCGTGCTGGAAATCGGCATTTTAGCGGGTGACGGGGCCGGCGGCGAGACATTCCCATCGCGCGGTTCACGCTTGGCTCCTCCCGACCGGCAGAGCGGGCAGTTTGAGGGCCTGGCGTGGCGCCTGGACTCCGGCGCTTCGCGCCCGTGCCCGCGCGGACGGTCGAGGATGGAAGGCGCTAGCATGAGCGGATGACCAACCCCATCCCCTCCCGCCTGGCCGCCCTGCGCCAGGCCATGCAGCGTCACGGCGTCGCCGCCTGCCTGGTTCCCACCGCCGACCCGCATCTGTCCGAATACCTGCCCGCCCACTGGGCGGCCCGCGAATGGCTGTCCGGCTTCACCGGCTCGGCCGGCACGCTGGTGGTCACCGCGGACGCCGCCGATCTGTGGACCGACTCGCGCTACTTCTCGCAGGCCGAGCAGCAACTGGCCGGCACGGGCGCCGCGCTGAAGAAGCAGAAGATCTCGCACGCCCCCGAGCACCTGCAGTGGCTGCAGCAGGCGCTCAAGGAGGGCGACGTGCTGGCGGTGGCGGGCGACAGCCTGTCCGTCGCCGCGCGCAAGCAGATCGAGCGCCTGCTGGGCGAAGCCGGCGCCCGCGTGCGCACCGACCTGGACCTGCCGGGCGAGGTCTGGACCGACCGCCCCGCGCTGCCCAAGGCGGCGGTCTTCGAGCATCCGTCCGGCTACCCGGGTGCCACCCGCGCGGAAAAGCTCGAACGCCTGCGCGCCAGCCTGCGCCGCCAGGAGGCCACGCACCACCTGGTGTCCAGCCTGGACGACATCGCCTGGCTCACCAACCTGCGCGGCAGCGATGTCGAGTGCAACCCGGTATTCCTGACCCACCTGCTGGTCGAGACCGATGGGCCGGCCACGCTGTTCGTCGATCGCGGCAAGCTTTCCGACGCACTGGTGGCCGCACTCAAGGCCGACGACGTGCGCATCGCCGACTACGCCACCGTCACCGACGCGCTGGGCGAACTGGGCAAGGACGCACGCCTGCTGCTGGATCCGGCGCGCGTGGTCTGCGCCGTGGCCGATGCCATCGGCAAGGACGCCGCACGCGTGGAGGCGTCCAATCCCTCGACCGCCTTCAAGGCCCGCAAGACCGAGGCCGAACTCGAGCACATCCGCGAAGCGATGCGCCGCGATGGCGCGGCGCTGGTGCGCGCATTCCGCCGGCTGGAGGAACGCCTTGCCGCCGGGATGACGCAGACCGAGCTGGACGTCGATACGTTGCTGCGCGAGGAGCGCTCGGCCCAGCCGCACTTCATCGGCGAGAGCTTCGCCACCATCGCCGGCTACCAGGCCAACGGCGCGTTGCCGCACTACCGCGCCACGCCCGAGGCGCACAGCACCCTGCAGCGCAAGGGCCTGCTGCTGGTTGACTCCGGTGGCCAATATCTGGGCGGCACGACCGACATCACCCGCGTGCTGGCGCTCGGCGAGACCACCGCCGAACAGCGCCGCGACGCCACGCTGGTGATGAAGGGGCTGATTGCCCTGTCCCGCGCAAGGTTTCCCAAAGGCGCCAGCGGTCCGCAGCTCGATGCGCTGGCCCGCGCGCCGCTGTGGGCCAGCGGCCTGGACTACGGCCACGGCACCGGCCACGGCGTGGGCTACTTCCTCAACGTGCACGAAGGCCCGCACGCGATCCGCCCGCCCGTCCCCAACGGCGCGCTGGTGCCGCTGGAGCCGGGCATGATCACCTCGATCGAGCCGGGCCTTTACAAGCCCGCGCGCCACGGCATCCGGCACGAGAACCTGGCCGTCGTGGTGCAGGCCGACCAGACCGAGTTCGGCGAGTTCCACGCCTTCGAGACGCTCACCCTCTGTCCGTTCGACCGCCGCGCGCTGGAACCGGGCCTGCTCAACCCGGAGGAGCGCGCCTGGCTGGACGACTACCACGCCACCGTGCGCGCGGCGCTCGCGCCGTTGCTGGAGGACGCGGACCTGACCTGGCTGGAGCGCCATTGCGCGCCGTTGTAGCCCGCGCGAAGAGCGCCCCCATCCGCCCTTCGGGCACCTTCCCCCGTGGAACGGGGGAAGGACAACATCGAGCCTTCCCCCGCAACGCGGGGGAAGGTGCCAAAGGCG